>NZ_JACARZ010000110.1:0-8048 GCF_013386315.1 Pseudomonas sp. P7779
GCCGCGAGCGTTCAATCTGTGCTATAATCAGTCTCTTCAGTTCAATCGTGTTTAGGTTATTAAGACACCCTAAACTCTGCTCGGCAATCGTTAGTTACATCTTTGATGTCTTACTGACTAACTTGTTATGCTGATTATCTTGTTGACTATCAGACTGACTCCACAAGCACCCAAACGAATTGCTTGATTCAGTTGTTAAAGAGCGGTTGGTTAAGATCTTTCGTCTCAACCGAGGCGCGCATTCTACAGCAGCCTCATTTGCTGTCAAGTGATTATTTTCAGAAGTTTTCAAAGTTTCCTTTGTAACTTCAACCACTTGCGCTTCCGATCTCTCGTTAGCGGGAGGCGAATTCTACAGCGTTACACGCTGCTGTCAACACCTCTTTTTCTCCGCTTTCGACCGAGAAGATCGAACCGTTAATAGGGCCAAACAACACTGCCTTACTAACTCCTTCTGGGCTTCGATGATCTGAAGCAGCTCGCTGTCGAAACCTACATAACTCTTTGTTTACCAAGGAGTTTTCCGCTTCGACTGCGCCGGAAGTGGGGCGAATTATAGACAGATATAAAACGCCGTCAACAGTTAATTTCAGGTTTATTCGGATTTAAGCGCAATACGCGCAAATGCCTTCTTGCCGGCCTGGCAAACGTGGGTCGCGCCCAGTTCGTATATAAAGGTGCGATCGACAACCTCACCATCTATACGTACACCGCCAGACCCCAGAAGGTCGCGCGCCACCGCCGAGTTCTTCACCAGGCCCGCCTTATTAAGGACGGCAGCGATCGGCATTGCCTCGCCAGCAGTCAATTCAATCTCAGGCAGATCATCCGGCAGCTCGCCATCCTTCATACGGTTACCCGCAGCACGGTGAGCACTGGCCGCAGCCTCTTCACCATGGAAGCGCGCAACAATCTCTTCAGCCAGCTTGATCTTCACATCCCGCGGGTTAGCCCCAGCTTCCACTTCAGCACGCAATGCATTGATCTCATCCATCGAGCGGAAACTCAACAGTTCGAAGTAACGCCACATCAGCGCATCCGGAATCGAAACCAGCTTGCCGTACATCACACCCGGCGCTTCCTGGATACCGACATAGTTACCCAGGGACTTGGACATCTTCTTGACGCCATCCAGCCCTTCCAGCAACGGCATCGTCAGAATGCACTGAGCCTCTTGCCCATACGCACGCTGCAGCTCACGCCCCATCAGCAGGTTGAACTTCTGATCAGTACCGCCCAGCTCGACATCGGCACGCAACGCCACCGAGTCATACCCTTGAACCAATGGGTACAGGAACTCATGGATAGCGATCGGCTGATTAGTGGAGTAGCGCTTATCGAAGTCATCGCGCTCGAGCATGCGAGCAACGGTGTACTGGGACGTAAGACGAATGAAATCCGCCGGCCCCATCTGATCCATCCAGGTGGAGTTGAAGGCCACCTCGGTCTTGGCCGGATCAAGAATCTTGAAGACCTGGGTCTTGTAGGTCTCGGCGTTATCGAGAACCTGCTCACGGGTCAGCGGCGGACGCGTAGCGCTCTTGCCGCTCGGATCGCCGATCATCCCGGTGAAGTCACCTATAAGGAAGATCACCTGATGCCCCAGTTCCTGGAACTGGCGCAGCTTATTAATAAGCACCGTATGCCCAAGGTGCAGATCCGGCGCCGTCGGATCAAAGCCGGCCTTAATACGCAGGGGCTGGCCACGCTTGAGCTTTTCGATCAGCTCAGCTTCGACCAACAGTTCTTCCGCACCACGTTTGATCAGCGCTAGCTGCTCTTCAACCGACTTCATAACAGACCCGCAAGGCTCAGATTCAAAAGGGAACCAACCATACAAGATCAGGGACTAATTACAAGTTTTGCCCTGCGCACGGACACCGTTCAGCAAGCCCAGCGTTCGCAAGCTTGCACCACAGATGATTTGGTTATATTTTATACAGTTATTTCATCTTCATCATGTCATTCATCTTTTCCAATTCATCTTTTCAAAGTCAAAATTACTTATGACCACAGAACCGTCTAAAGCGCCGCCGCTTTACCCGAAGACCCACCTGCTCGCCGCAAGTGGGATCGCCGCCCTTCTGAGCCTGGCACTCCTGGTATTTCCTTCCAGCGACGTAGAAGCCAAACGAACGACCCTAAGCCTTGACCTTGAAAGTCCGGTTGAGCAACTGACACAAGATCAAGACGCTTCCGACGCACTTCAAGCCACAAATGGCGCAGCCGAATCGCCGTTTGCCCAGATCGAAAGCAGCGCCGAAGACACCAAGGAAACCGCGCAGGCCGAACCTGCGGTAGTAGAGGCACCCAAGAACCCGCTGCACCGGGAAGTCATTGTTGCCAAGGGCGACACCCTTTCGACCCTGTTCGAAAAGGTCGGCCTCCCCGCCGCGACGGTCAACGATGTACTGGCAAGCGACAAGCAGGCCAAGCAATTCACCCAACTCAAGCATGGCCAGAAGCTTGAATTCGAACTGGCGCCCGACGGCCAGTTGACCAACCTGCACAGCAACGTCAGCGACCTGGAAAGCATCACCCTGACCAAAGGCGCCAAGGGCTTTGCGTTCAACCGCATCACCACCAAGCCGGTCATGCGCTCCGCCTATGTACACGGCGTGATCAACAGCTCGCTGTCGCAGTCCGCCGCCCGCGCCGGCCTGTCCCACAGCATGACCATGGACATGGCCAGCGTGTTTGGCTACGACATCGACTTCGCCCAGGACATTCGCCAGGGTGACGAATTCGACGTGATCTACGAACAGAAGGTCGCCAACGGCAAGGTCGTCGGCACCGGCAACATCCTCTCTGCGCGATTTACCAACCGTGGCAAGACCTACACCGCCGTGCGCTACACCAACAAACAAGGCAACAGCAGCTACTACACCGCCGATGGCAACAGCATGCGCAAGGCGTTCATCCGTACCCCGGTTGACTTCGCCCGTATTAGCTCGCGTTTCTCGATGGGTCGCAAGCATCCAATTCTGAACAAAATTCGCGCTCACAAAGGCGTCGACTACGCCGCCCCGCGTGGCACGCCGATCAAGGCTGCCGGTGACGGCAAGGTCTTGCTGGCCGGTCGCCGTGGCGGCTACGGCAACACCGTGATCATCCAGCACGGGGCCACCTACCGTACGCTGTATGGCCATATGCAAGGTTTCGCCAAGGGCATCCAGACCGGCGGCAACGTCAAGCAGGGCCAGGTGATCGGTTACATCGGCACTACCGGGCTGTCCACCGGCCCGCACTTGCACTACGAGTTCCAGGTCAACGGCGTGCACGTCGACCCACTGGGCCAGAAGCTGCCAATGGCCGACCCGATCGCCAAGGCCGAGCGCGCTCGCTTCCTGCAGCAGAGCCAGCCATTGATGGCCCGCATGGACCAGGAGCGCTCTACTCTCCTGGCTTCGGCGAAGCGCTAAGCCATGTCGCTCTATATAGGTGTGATGTCCGGGACCAGCCTTGATGGCCTGGACATTGCGCTGATCGAGCAAGGCCCGGCGATCAAGCTGATCGCCACCCACTACATCCCCATGCCTGAATCCCTGCGTTCCGAGCTGCTTGGCCTGTGCGCCAGCGGCCCGGACGAGATTGCCCGTTCGGCGCTCGCGCAGCAGAACTGGGTGACGCTTGCCGCCCAAGGTATTCACGCCCTACTCGATCAGCAGAACCTCAAGCCCCAGGACATTCGAGCGATTGGCAGCCACGGCCAAACCATTCGTCACGAACCTGCACGGGGTTTTACCGTGCAGATCGGCAACCCGGCGCTGCTCACCGAATTGACGGGAATCACCGTCGTCAGTGATTTCCGTAGCCGCGATGTCGCCGCCGGAGGCCAAGGCGCCCCGCTGGTGCCTGCATTTCATGAGGCACTGTTTGGCGAGCGTACGGGCAACCGCGCCGTACTGAATGTGGGCGGCTTCAGCAACCTCAGCCTGATCGAGACCGGCAAACCGGTCGCGGGCTTCGACTGCGGCCCGGGGAATGTCCTGCTGGATGCCTGGATTCACCAGCAACGCGGCGAGAACTTCGACCGCGATGGCCAGTGGGCTGCCAGCGGGAAGGTTGAACCCCAGCTACTCAAGGCATTGCTCAGCGATCCGTTCTTTGTGACCAAGGGGCCAAAAAGCACCGGTCGCGAAGTCTTCAACCTGGGATGGCTTGAGCATCACCTGGGACGATTGCCGCCATTCGCAGCCCAGGACGTGCAAGCCACATTGCTCGAGCTGACTGCCCTGACCATCGTCGAATCCCTGCAAACCGCCCAACCACAGACCGAAACCCTGCTGGTCTGCGGCGGCGGCGCCCACAACGCAACCTTGATGAGCCGCCTGAGCGCCCTGCTGCCGGCGACCCAGGTCAGCAGCACCGCCACCTGCGGCGTAGACCCTGACTGGGTCGAAGCCATGGCGTTCGCCTGGCTGGCCCATTGCTGTCTGGAAGGCATCGCCGCCAACCGCCCCAGCGTCACCGGCGCCCGCGGCCTTCGTGTACTCGGCGCGATCTACCCCGCCTGAATCCCACACAGCAAAACGCCGCTTGGCCCTATCAAGGCCAAGCGGCGTTTTTATATCCGCTGTCGATCAGATCGAGAACGAAGACCCACAACCACAAGTGGTGGTGGCATTCGGGTTCTTGATCACGAAGCGCGAACCTTCCAGACCTTCCTGATAGTCCACCTCGGCTCCTGCCAGGTACTGGAAGCTCATCGGATCGACAACCAGGCTGACGCCCTCGCGCTCAACGATGGTGTCGTCATCGGCCACGTCTTCATCGAAGGTAAAACCGTACTGAAACCCTGAACAACCGCCGCCCGTAACAAATACGCGCAGCTTCAAGCGATCATTACCCTCTTCATCGACCAGGCTCTTCACCTTGTGCGCAGCACCGTGGGTGAATTGCAAAGCCGTGGGGGTGAAGGATTCAACGCTCATGCTGATAATCTCCCGGCGTAGCGCCGCCATATGCGTGATGGCGGGCATTATCCGCTTCTCCTAGAAAAGCGGTCAACTATTGTTACGGTATATCAATCTGCGCAGCGGCCATTAAAAACACGAAAGGCCCGATCAACGGGCCTTTGCGCAACAGCAGAAAATTTACGGCAGCATGCCCGCGTGGGACAGGCCCAGCTTCTCATCCAGGCCAAACAGGATGTTCATGTTCTGCACAGCCTGGCCCGAAGCGCCCTTGACCAGGTTGTCGATGACCGACAATACCACCACCAGGTCACCATCCTGTGGACGATGCACTGCGATACGGCACACGTTGGCACCGCGCACGCTGCGGGTCTCCGGGTGGCTGCCCGCCGGCATCACATCGACGAACGGCTCATTGGCATAGCGCTTTTCAAACAGCGCCTGCAGGTCTACCGAGCGATCAACGACCGTCGCATACAGTGTGGAGTGGATCCCGCGGATCATCGGTGTCAGGTGCGGCACAAACGTCAGGCCGACATCCTTGCCCGCAGCACGACGCAGCCCCTGGCGAATTTCCGGCAAGTGACGATGGCCTTTGACTGCATAGGCTTTCATGCTTTCCGACGTCTCGGAGTAAAGCGAACCTACAGCGGCCCCACGACCAGCACCACTGACGCCCGACTTGCAGTCAGCAATCAGCCGCGATGCATCCGCCAGCCCGGCTTCCAGCAATGGCAGGAAACCCAACTGCGTAGCGGTCGGATAGCAACCCGGCACAGCGATCAGGCGTGCTTGCTTGATCTGCTCACGATTGACTTCCGGCAGGCCGTACACCGCCTCTTCCAGCAACTGCGGTGCACCGTGAGGCTGGCCGTACCACTTGGCCCACTCATCGGCGTCCTGCAGGCGGAAGTCTGCCGACAAGTCGATCACCTTGGTGCCGGCGGCCAGCAACTCGCCCGCCAGGGCATGGGCCACACCGTGAGGCGTGGCAAAGAACACCACATCACACGCGCCCAGGGTCTTGATATCCGGAACGCTGAACGCCAGGCCGTCATAGTGGCCTCGCAGGTTCGGGTACATATCGGCCACAGCCAGGCCGGCCTCGGATCGGGAAGTGATCACCACCACCTCAGCTTGCGGATGCTGAGCCAACAGACGCAGCAATTCGACACCGGTGTAACCCGTGCCGCCGACGATACCGACCTTGACCATAAACCTGCCCTCAACGAACCCACTGGAAAGCCGTCGATAATAGGGTTCGTATCGTCCTGCGACAACCTTCAACATGACGTGTAGACGCAAGAGCCACTACTATCTTCAGCTACCGTGAACCTGGGAATAACTAAAAATGCTTTATCTATGGGTCAAAGCCTTTCATATCGTCAGCATCGTCTGCTGGTTTGCCGCGCTGTTCTACCTTCCGCGCCTGTTCGTCTACCACGCCCAAAGCGAGGACACCATCAGCAAGGAACGCTTCAGCGTGATGGAGCGCAAGCTGTACCGCGGCATCATGGGCCCGGCGATGATCGCCAGCCTGGTGTTCGGCGGCTGGCTGATCTACCTCAACCCGGCCATCTTTCAATCCGGCGGGTGGATCCACGCCAAGTTGACTCTGGTAGTACTACTCATCGGCTACCACCATATGTGCGGCGCGCAGGTAAAACGTTTCGCCCGTGGCGAAAACACCCGCAGCCATGTCTTTTATCGCTGGTTCAATGAAGTGCCAGTTCTGATATTGCTGGCTATCGTAATTTTGGTCGTGGTCAAACCGTTCTAATCTCTATTACTCGGGGTACTTCCAATGTCGCTGCCCGCTTCGCTCGAACACAGTCTGCGCCTGCCCGTCGTGGCTGCGCCGATGTTTCTGATCTCCAACCCGCAACTGGTGCTGGCCTGCTGCCGCAACGGGATCGTCGGCAGCTTCCCTGCCCTCAACCAGCGGGAAAGCAGCGGCTTCAAGGCGTGGCTGGAAGAAATCGAAGCGGGCCTGGCGCTGCTGGATAACCCGGCGCCCTATGCGGTCAACCTGATCGTGCACAACAGTAACCCGCGGGTGGAAGCCGACCTGGCGATCTGCGTCGAGCACAAGGTGCCGATCGTCATCACCAGCCTGGGCGCGGTGAAAGAATTGGTAGACGCGGTGCATAGCTACGGCGGCCTGGTATTCCACGATGTCACGACCCGGCGCCACGCCGAAAAAGCCGCTGAAGCCGGCGTCGATGGCCTGATCGCCGTTGCGGCGGGCGCCGGTGGCCACGCCGGCACCTGGAGCCCGTTTTCGCTGATCGCAGAAATCCGTCAGTTCTTCGACAAAACCCTGCTGCTCGCCGGTTGCCTGAACCACGGCCACGAAATCCTCGCCGCGCAACTGCTCGGCGCCGACCTGGCCTATTTCGGCACGCGTTTTATCGGCACCACCGAAAGCCATGCCCCGGATGCCTATAAAGAGATGCTGCTCACATCGCGCGCCGCCGACATCGTGCACACTCCAGCCGTCTCCGGTGTTCCCGCAAGCTTCATGCGCCAGAGCCTGGAAAATGCCGGTTTCGACCTCGCCGCGCTGCAAGGCAAGGGTGAAGTCAATTTTGGCTCCAAGCTCAAGCCACTCAACGACGAAGCCAAAGCCTGGAAGACCGTGTGGTCCGCCGGCCAGGGCGTCGGAGAGATTGATGATTTGCCCAGCGTCGATGAACTCGTGGCCCGCCTGGATGCCGAATACCGCAAGGCGCTCGAGCATGCGGCACAATTGCCTGAACGCTGGCCACGCTGATCCGCGATTCAAAGCCTGCTGATCAAGGCAGGCCTCCCCATTCAAGTGACAAGGATGCCCGCATGAGCGACAACCGTTTCAAGATTGTGTTTGATGGCGCATTGCTCCCGGGTGTCGAAAGCACCACCGCCAAGCTGAACCTCGCCGAGTTGTTCAAAAGTGATGTCGACGCGATCGAAAAGCTTTTCACCGGCCGCCCGGTCGCGCTGAAACGCGACCTTTCCCGCGCCGATGCCGAGACCTATCTGCAAGCGCTGAAAAACGCCGGGGTGGATGCGCGGATAGAAGAAGAGCAGCCGGTCGCCTTCAGCCTTGCCGAAACCCATGAAACGGACTCCGGCAGCGCGACTGGCTACACC
>NZ_JACARZ010000111.1:0-18363 GCF_013386315.1 Pseudomonas sp. P7779
CGCTCCCACACAAGCCCGCTCCTACAGGGATCTGCAGCGATCAATCAGGCCGCGTGTTTTTCTTTCTTCAGGCTCTCGATGTCGATCACGAACCGATACTTCACATCGCCCTTGAGCATGCGCTCGTAGGCGTCATTGATGCCCTGGATGTCGATCATCTCGATGTCCGAGACAATCCCGTGCCTGGCGCAGAAATCCAGCATGTCCTGGGTTTCCTGGATGCCACCGATCAACGACCCGGCCAGGCTGCGACGCTTGAAGATCAGGTTGAACACGGTCGGTGACGGGTGCGGGCTATCCGGGGCGCCCACCAGGGTCATGGTGCCGTCGCGCTTGAGCAGGTTGAGGAAGGCGTCGAGATTGTGGGACGCGGCCACGGTGTTGAGGATGAAGTCCAGGGAGTTGGCAACCTTGGCCATTTCGTCCGCGTTCTTCGACACCACCACTTCATCGGCCCCCAGGCGCAGGCCGTCTTCGCGCTTGTTCGGCGAGGTGGTGAACAGCACCACGTAGGCGCCCATGGCATGAGCGATTTTCACCGCCATATGGCCCAGGCCACCGAGGCCGACAACGCCGACGCGCTTGCCCGGCCCGACGTTCCAGTGGTGCAGCGGTGAGTAGGTGGTGATGCCTGCACACAGCAGCGGCGCGACCGCCGCCAGGTTGCTCTCGTCGTGGGAGATCCGCAGGACGAACTTCTCCCTGACCACGATATTGTCCGAGTAGCCGCCGAAGGTGTTTTCGCCGCCAAAAGCCGGGCCGTTGTAGGTGCCGGTGAAGCCGTTTTCGCAATACTGCTCCTCGCCCTCGGCGCAGGATTCGCAGTGCTGGCAGCTGTCGACCATGCAGCCGACACCGGCCAAGTCGCCCACCTTGAACTTGCTGACATTGGCGCCCACGGCGGTCACTCGGCCAACGATTTCATGGCCCGGTACCGACGGGTACAGGGTGTTTTTCCATTCGTTGCGTACGGTGTGCAGGTCCGAGTGGCAGACGCCGCAATAGAGGATGTCGATCTGCACATCATCGGCCCCGGGGGCGCGACGTTCGAACGTGAAGGGTTTGAGGGAATCCTTGGAGTCACGAGCGGCGTAGCTGTAAGTCTTGGCCATTTCGTTCACCTGTTTGTTCAGACGGTAGAAAGCAGTTGACCAGCATAGACGCTGAACCGTTCAACCGAGCACAGGCATACAAGTCCCTCGTCAGATTCTGCGCCTATAGTATTGGCTGCCCTCTCACCCAAGGAGTTTTGCCATGAGCACCCTACGCACACAAGACGGTACCGAGCTCTACTACAAGGACTGGGGCACCGGCAAACCGGTGCTGTTCAGCCACGGCTGGCCGCTGGATGCCGATATGTGGGAATACCAGATGGAGTACCTGAGCAGCCGCGGCTACCGCACCATCGCGTTCGACCGCCGTGGTTTTGGCCGCTCGGACCAGCCCTGGACCGGTAACGACTACGACACCTTTGCCGACGATATCGCCCAGTTGATCAACCATCTGGATCTGCAGGACGTGACCCTGGTGGGCTTCTCCATGGGCGGCGGCGATGTCAGCCGCTATATCGCCCGCCATGGCAGCGCGCGCGTGGCCGGGCTGGTGTTGCTGGGGGCGGTGACGCCGCTGTTCGGGCAAAAGCCGGATTACCCGCAAGGGGTCGAGATGGCAGCGTTTGACGGGTTCAAGGCCGCGCTGCTGAAGGATCGCGCGCAGTTCCTGGCAGACTTCAATACGCCGTTCTATGGCATCAACAAGGGCCAACAGGTCTCCAGCGGTGTATTGACTCAAACACTGAACATCGCCCTGCTCGCCTCGCTCAAGGCGACGGTGGATTGCGTCACCGCGTTCTCGGAAACCGATTTCCGCCCGGACATGGCCAGGATCGACGTGCCGACCCTGGTTATCCACGGTGATGGCGACCAGATCGTGCCGTTCGAAACTACCGGCAAGGTCGCCGCGCAGATGATCAAAGGCGCGCAGTTGAAGGTGTACAAGGATGCCCCCCATGGTTTTGCGGTGACCCACCAGCAAGCCTTGAACGAAGATCTGCTGGCCTTCCTGCAACGCTGAGCCGATTGCGTTCTCCTGCGACGGCTTATTTCTGGCCGGGCTGACACCCGGCCTTTTCAGGCAGTCGTACTATTCCCCGGTGCCGGCAAACCCCGCTACGATCTCGTCGATCACCACCCGCACCCGGGCGGTGTGCCGCAGGTCGGCATGGGTCACCAGCCACACATCGTAGGGCAACGGCCGCGTACGGTCCGGCCACAGCCGCACCAGGCCGTCGCGTTCGCCGGAAACTATCGGAACCTCACCGATACCGATCCCTGCGGCGATGGAGCGGCGTACCAACAGGCTTGAACTCAAGGCCGCAACAATACGTCCGCGTCCCAGCGGCTCGCTGACCAGGGTCAGGTCCTTCTGGCTTTGCAGGTGCGGCTGGTACACCACCAGGTCGTGTCCTTCGAACAGGCTGCCCGGTTCGGGTGCGCCGTGCCGATCGATATACGCCTGCGAGGCAAACAGCCCCACCGGCCAGCGGGCGATGCGCCGGGCGATCAGGTCGGGGTTGTCCGGGCGGGTATTGCGCACCGCGATATCGGCTTCGCGTTTGGCCAGGTTAAGCAACTGGGTCGAAGCGTCCATCTGCACGCGCACGTCAGGGTGCGCATCGTGCAGCCGGGCAATGGCCGGGATCAGGAAGTCGATGGCCAGGGAATCGGTGGTGGTCACCCGTACGGTGCCGGTCAGGCGGTCGTCCAGGCCCAGGACCTGACGCTCCAGGTCAAGGGCCGAGCGCTCCATGTTCTCCACCGATTGCAACGCGGCTTCACCCACGGCGGTCAGCGCATAGCCTTCGGAGGTGCGCAGGAACAATGTTGCGTTCAGGGACTTTTCCAGGGCATTGACCCGTCGCCCCACGGTGGCCTGATCCACCCCCAGCACCCGCGCGGCTCCGCGTAATGTGGACTCGCGGCACACCGCGAGGAACACCCGCGCATCGTCCCAATTCATGGCTTTCCCCTTCGATGCATTTTTGCATCAGCGTGACGTGTAATCGCAGCATTATTGCATCACTCATCACGGCTATGCTGGGCACCAGAGAAAATACCCAGGATCGCCAGCAGGCTGAACCGCTCGGTAACGGGCGCGGTCCCAACCTATACGTTCATTGCTACAGGTGCGCTCAAATGACTCTGCCCCACGAAATGACCCTGATCGAAATCACCAGCCCCGGCGGCCCCGAAGTCCTGCAACCACGCCAGGAGCCGGTACCTGTCGCCGGCCCCGGCGAAGTGCTGATCCGCGTGCACGCCGCCGGCGTCAATCGCCCGGACGCCCTGCAACGCGCCGGCACATATCCGATGAAACCCGGCATGAGCCCGATTCCCGGGCTGGAAGTGGCCGGTGTGGTGGTCGCGCTGGGCGAAGGCGTCAGCGAGTACGCGCTGGGCGACAAGGTGTGCGCCCTGACCAATGGCGGCGGTTATGCGCAGTACTGCGCAGTGCCCGCCAGCCAGACCTTGCCGGTTCCCGATGGCCTGGACTGGATTCAGGCGGCAGCGATCCCGGAAACCTTCTTCACCGTATGGGCCAACCTGTTCGGCATCGGCGGTGCGCATAAAGGCCAGCGCGTGTTGATCCATGGCGGCACCAGCGGCATCGGCACCACCGCGCTGATGCTCTGCCGCGAGTTCGGTATCGAAGCGTTCGCCACCGCCGGCAGCGTGGAAAAATGCGCCGCCATCCGCGAACTGGGAGCCGAGCCGATCAACTACCGGGAACAGAATTTCGCCGAGGTCATCGCTGACAAGACCGCGGGCAAGGGTGTCAATGTGGTCCTCGACATCATGGGTGGCTCCTACCTGAACGACAACATCAGCGCCCTGGCCATGGAAGGTCGCCTGGTGATGCTGGGCTTCCTCGGCGGCGCACGCGCCAAAGACATCGACCTGCTGGCGATCCTCGGCAAACGCGCGATCGTTACCGGCTCGTTGTTGCGCTCACGCACCCGGGAAGAAAAAGCCGCGATTGCCGCACAACTGCGCGAACACGTGTGGCCGGTGCTGTCGGCCGGGCGTTGCCTGCCGATGATCGATGAGGTGTATGCCTATACCGACGCCGCGAAGGCCCATGCGCGCATGGAAGGTGGCGACCATATCGGCAAGATTGTGTTGCGGGTGGATTGATAAACATGCGGAAAAACGGTTTATAACGTCATCAGAACAAAACACTGCGGTTAATGGAGGCTTCATGAAACTGGTCGGCATGCTGGACTCGCCCTACGTGCGCCGCGTGGCCATTTCCCTGGAACTGTACGGCGTCGCGTTCGAACACCAGGCACTGTCGGTGTTCAGCACCTTCGATGAGTTTTCCGGGATCAACCCGGTAGTCAAGGCACCGACGCTGGTGCTCGACGACGGCACGGTCCTGATGGATTCCGGCTTGATCCTCGAGTACCTGGAAGCCCTGGCGCCGGCCGGCAGCCGATTGCTGCCCCTGTCATCCCCAGCGCTTGCCCGGGATCTGCAAGTGATCGGCCTGGCGCTGGCAGCGTGCGAAAAGACCGTGCAGATCGTCTACGAACATCACCTGCGGCCCGCCGAAAAACTGCATCAGCCGTGGATCGACCGCGTGACCGGACAACTGCTGGCGGCCTATGCGTTATTGGAGGCGCGGGTGGCCGAGCGCGACAGCGACTTGCCGCTGACCCAGGCGAGCCTGACGGTGGCGGTCGCCTGGTCCTTCACCCAGCTGAAGATAGCCGACGTCGTGAAGGCCGATGCGTTTCCCCACTTGCAACGCCACGCGGCCCTCGCCGAGCAGCACCCGGCATTCGGCAAATACCCGATCGAGTAGCCCGTGCCTACCCGGCATACACCGGATAATCGGTGAAGCCCACCTCGGTGCCGCCATACAGGCCGTCCGCGTTCAACGGGTTCAGCGGCCAACCGTTGAGCAGGCGTTGGGGCAAGTCGGGATTGGCAATGTACGGCCGGCCAAACGCGATCAGGTCTGCCAGCCCTGCCTCTACCAGCCGCACGCCGCGCTCTGCGGTGTAGCGGCCTGCGTAGATGATCCGGCCGCTGAAGGTGTCACGCACCGCCTGGCGGAACGACTCGGGCAACTCGGGGGCATTGTCCCAGTCGGCTTCGGCAATCGACACGTAGGCGATGCCGGCCGCCTCAAGCACCTTGATCGCCTCGATGTAGGTGTGATGCGGGTCTTCCTCGACGAGGCCGATGTAGACCCGGTCCTGGTCAGTGCCACTGAACAACGGCGCAAAGCGCACACCCAGGCGTTGCCGGCCGACTACTTCGGCCACCGCCTCGACGATTTCCCGCAGGAACCGCAGGCGATTGTGCAGTGAGCCACCGTATTCATCGTCGCGCTGGTTGGAGTGCGCCGAGATGAACTGGTTGACCAGGTAGCCGTTGGCCGAATGAATTTCCACGCCATCGAAGCCTGCGGCCAATGCATTTTTTGCAGCCTGGGCGTAAAGCCCCACCAACTCCTTGACCTCGGCGGTAGCCAGGGCGCGCGGCTCGGGTGGCTGCACCAACTTACCAGTGCCGGGCCCGGTTGCAACGAATGCCTTGGCTTGCTGCGGCTGGATCGCCGACGGCGCAACGGGTGCTGCGCCGTCGGGCTGCAGTTCGTGATGGGACACGCGGCCCACATGCCAAAGCTGGGCGAAGATCACGCCGCCTTCGGCATGCACGGCATCGGTCACGGTACGCCAGCCGTCAATCTGCTCCGGTGTGTAGATGCCCGGGGTCCAGGCATAGCCCTGGCCGCGAGACTCGATCTGCGTGCCCTCGCTGACCATGAAGCCGGCGGTGGCGCGCTGGCGGTAATAAAGCGCCATCAAGTCCGTGGCGATATCACCGGGCTGGGCACTTCGCTGGCGGGTAAGCGGCGGCAGGACGATGCGGTTTTTCAGGGTGTGGTGCCCCAGTGTGATCGGGGTACCTAAAGCGCTGTTGCTCATGGGGGAAAGTTCCGGATTCAAATTTCAGACAAGCAGAAGCTGCCGGCTCCCGGTCAGGGGAGCCGCCAACAACGTACTTTTTTGGGGGATTTGGCGGGTTACGCGGTCAGCTTCAACAGCGCTTTGGCAACGTCACTGGAACTGGCAGGATTCTGCCCGGTGACCAGCAGGCCATCTTCAATCACAAAGGATTGCCAATCGGCACCCTTCTCATACGTGCCGCCCAGCGCCTTGAAATCATCCTCGATCAGGAAAGGCACCACGTCGGTCAGGCCAACCGCCGCTTCTTCGGAGTTGGAGAAGCCGGTGACGCGTCGGCCCTTGACCAGCGGCTCGCCGTTGACCGCCTTGACGTGACGCAAGGCGCCCGGGGCGTGGCACACAAAGCCAATCGGCTTGCCCGCACGCTCGAAGGCTTCGATCAGGGCGATGGAGGTTTTCGACTCTGCCAGGTCCCACAGCGGGCCGTGGCCGCCTGGGTAGAACACGGTGTCGAAGTCGCCGGCGTTGACCGACTCCAGCTTCACGGTGGTGGCCAGGGCCTGTTGCGCCGCCGGGTCGCTGGCGAAGCGGCGGGTCTGGTCGGTTTGCGAATCCGGCAGGTCGCTGACCGGGTCCAGGGGCGGCTGCCCACCGGCCGGCGAAGCCAGGGTCACGTCGGCCCCGGCGTCCTTGAACGCGTAGTAGGGAGCAGCAAATTCTTCGAGCCAGAACCCGGTCTTGCGGCCGGTGTTGCCAAGCTGGTCGTGAGAAGTCAAAACCATCAATACTTTCATGTGCCAGTGCCTCGGGGTGATGTGGGTTGGAATGGAATCAAGCTTAGGAGCCGGGCCAAAACCGCACAATGTCATGTCCGCAAGGATTCCGGACATTGCGCCAAGGCGGTTGCCGTTTCCCTGGCACACGCCGACAATCACCGCTCCGCGCCCCCTGGAGAGATGAGATGCACAGCATTGCGCTGATGGTGTACCCGAACTTTCAATCCTTGAGCCTCAGCCTGGGCTCGGTGTTCGAGTGCGCGAATCTGCTGCGTGGCGAGCAGGCGTATGAATTTCACCTGGTGTCGGAAAGTGGCGGCCCGATCATGACGTCCCAGGGCTTCTCGGTGAACAGCACGCCGATCCGGCCCGAGGGCTATGACACATTGATCGTCAGCGGTTACCTGGAGTTCCAACTGCCTGACGCCAGCCTGCCGAGGCTGGTCCAGGCGGCGTCCAAACAGTCGCGGCGGATTGCTTCGTTGTGCATGGGCATCTTCGTGCTGGCCGAGGCCGGATTGCTCGAAGGCAAGCGCGCCACCACCCACTGGCTGCACGCACCGGCCTTTGCCAAGCGCTACCCGCAGATTCGCCTGGAGGAAGACAAGCTGTTCGTGGTCGACGGCCAGATCTGGACCGGTGCCGGCATGAGCGCCGGGGTGGACCTGGCGCTGGCGATGGTGGAGAACGACCTGGGCAGCGACCTCGCCCGCCGCATCGCGCGCAAGCTGGTGATTGCCCAGCGCCGTGGCAGCGAACAGTCGCAGCTATCGGCGTTGCTGGAACTCGACCCCAAGTCCGACCGTGTGCAGTTGGCCCTGGCCTACGCCCGGGAGAACCTGACCCACGACCTTTCGGTCGAGGCCCTGGCGGCCGTGGCGCGGCTCAGCCCACGCCAGTTCAGCCGGGTGTTTCGCGAGGAGACCGGGCAAACCCCGGCCAAGGCCATCGAATCCCTGCGGGTGGAAGCCGCCCGGGCAATGATGGAAACCAGTCGGCATCCGGTGGAAGTGGTCGCCCGCGAGACCGGGTTCGGTGATCGCGAGCGCATGCGCCAGGCGTTCCTGCGGGCGTTCGGCCAGCCGCCACAGGCGATGCAGGCGGCATTGTTCAGTGCAGGGGCTGGCGCCGCGTTCAGTTGATGGTTCAGTGCAGCGCTGCGCGCGTCACCAGGAAGCTCAGCAGGTTCGGCTCATCGTCCAGCTCGATGGCCTGCACCGGACGCGGCAGGTTATCCAACACCGTGCGCCAGAACGCCTGGCTCACTTCATCCTGATCATAGAAACGCACCAGCCAGTTCGCCTCGCCGCTGCTCAACACCTGAGTGGCGATGGCGCGGCCAATGCCTTTGCGGCGATAGCGTTTCAAGATGAACAGGTCCGCCAGTTCCAGCGCGTCGATCCCAGGGAGTTCGCTGCCTTCGATCAGCAGGAAACCGGCGATAAAGCCATCGACCAATAACAGGTTGGCACTCCACTGCGGGTCTTCCCAGTAGCGGGCCAGGTGCTCCTCATGGATGTAGAAGCGACCGTCCACCTCGACATCTTCCTGTTCCCAGTCCGAGGACTCGTAGGCGTAGAACTGGTAAAGGTTGGCGATCAACGTGGCGTGTTCCGGGCCGGTCTCGATCAGTTCGACGGTGGTATCGGCGATTGCAGGCATGGGCATCTCGGCAAAAAAACAGGCCGCCATTGTCAACAAAGCCACCTGCAATGCCAATACACCGGCCAAGCTTTCTGCTTGCTGAACCGATCGCGCTTTTCTCGTGTCAACGACAAAATCGTTACAAAGTTAGACTAAACTCCGCGTCACTTCCCTCCCCTTGCTTTCAGGATAAGTACTTTGACAAACGTCTGCACCAGCGGCCTCGATGTCGGCTTTGCGTCCCTGGATTACCTGCAAATAGGCATCCTGGGCATCATTCAGGGCATCACCGAATTGTTGCCCGTGTCTTCCACCGCCCACATGCGCATCGTGCCCGCCCTGCTCGGCTGGCCGGATCCCGGCTCGGCGTTTTCCGCAGCCATGCAGTTGGCCGCACTGGCAGCAGTGGTCAGTTACTTCTGGAAGGATGTACGCCAGGTCACGGTCGGCAGCATCACTGCGGTGCGCCAGGGTGACTACAACAACCAGTGGTTCAAGCTGGCGGTGGCCATTGTGCTGGCGACGATTCCGATCGGGATTGCCGGGATAGCCTTGTCGTCGACCCTCAACTCCTGCAACTCGCCGCTGCGCGGGCTGATGGTGATCGGGATTTCCTGCCTGGTGATGGCGGTGCTGCTGGCGGCGGCTGAACTCAGCGCGAGGCATAAGCGCACGGTGGGCGAAATGCGCCTGCGGGATGCGCTGATTGTCGGCATTGCGCAGATCGGCGCGCTGATTCCAGGGGTTTCCCGCTCGGGCTCGACCCTGACCGCCGCACTGTTCCTCAACTTCAAGCGTGAAGAAGCGGCGCGGTTTTCGTTCCTGCTGGGCTTGCCGGCGATCGCCCTCGCGGGGCTGAAAGAGCTGTGGGTATTGTTCCACGCCGACCTGCCCGCCCACGCCTGGCCGCATTTGATCTTTGGCCTGGTGGTTGCCAGTGTGTCGGCGTTCTTCGCGATCTGGGGCCTGATGAAGTTCCTGGAGCGATTCTCCACCTGGCCGTTCGTGATCTACCGCGCGGTGCTCGGGGTTTTCCTGATTGTGGCGGTGAGCACCGGGTTGTTGGCCTAAGGCGCGCGGTCGGCCAGTTCTTCGAGCAAATCCGCAGACGGTATGAAGAACAGGCCGCCGGTGACCGCCGTGCTGAAGTCCAGCAGGCGGTCATAGTTGCCGACCGGTCGGCCGACAAACATGTTCTCCAGCATCAACTCCAAAGGCTCTGGCGAGCGCGCGTAGCCGATAAAGTACGTCCCGAATTCCCCCGCGCCCGGCCGGCCAAAGGGCATGTTGTCCCGCAGGATCTTCACTTCCTCGCCGTCCTTGGTGATGGTGGTCAGCGCACTGTGGGAGTTGCTCGGCTTGGTCGCATCGTCGAGCTCGATGTCCGACAGCTTGGTACGCCCGATCACCCGCTCCTGCGCCTCCACCGACAATTCATTCCAGGCCTGCATGTTGTGCAGGTACTTCTGCACCATTACATAGCTGCCGCCGCTGAACGCCGGATCCTCATCACCGACAATGGTGAAGCCCACCGCCTTGCGCCCGACCGGGTTCTCGGTGCCGTCGACAAAACCGATGATGCTGCGCATGTCGAAATAGCGGAAACCCTGGACCTCGTCCACCACCGTCACCGCATCCCCCAGCGCCGCCATCAACTGGGTGGCCAATTCGAAACACAGGTCCATCTGCTCGGCACGAATGTGCAGCAGGATATCCCCCGGCGTGGCCGGCGCCAGGCGCCCGGCCACGCCCACTTCCTTGAACGGATGCAACGCTGCTGGCCGCGGCCCCCCGAACAGCGCATCCCACGCCTTGGAGCCAAACCCTGCGACACACGTCAGGTTGCCCGCCGGTACACGCTTGCCGACCGAGCGCACCAGGCCGGCGATATCGGCGCACCAGCTGCGCACCGCCTCAGCCGAGTCACTGCCAGGCGCCAGGGTCGCGACCATGAAAATGGCGCTGCTGGTGATCGGGCTGCAGACGGATTGGGGTTCAAGGTTTTGATCGGATGGCGATGTCATTGAGAGGTCCACGGGTGGCGGTCGAGATTCAACGAGCGCAGATTAGCAGACACTGAGTTAAAGTGCGGCTGCCTGGAGTTGCGCCGCCTGATACAACGCGTCAGCAGTTTCTTGAATATCTTCACACTGCCACAACTTGCCCAACCACTCGGACGGAATGCCCTGCACGCCGTAATACGCGCCCGCCAACTGACCAACGATCGCTGCGGTAGTGTCGGCGTCATCCCCCAGGTTTGCGGCAGCCAACACAGCCTCGGCAAAGCTGTTGGTGTGATGAAAACACCATAGCGCCGCTTCAAGCGAAGCCACTGCGTAGCCAGAACCCACGATGTCACTGCGCGCCTTGTCGAGGTAGTGCCCATCAGCAATGTCCGCAACTTTGGATTCGCTCAACTCCAGGTAGCCGACCTGCAATACCTGCGGTTTCGAATCCCCCCGCAGCGCATTCGCAATACACTCAGCCAGCACGAGGCAACATTCAATCGCCTCCATCGCGCCATGGGTCGTGCGGGAACTGTCGACGGTAAACTCACGCAGGCGCTCGGCATCCGGAAAATAGAACAGCACCACCGGCGCCAGGCGCATCATCGACCCGTTACCCGCTGAGTAAGGATCGGTGGAGCCCGCGAACGGGTCACCGGTGTACTGATACTCCGCCAATGCCTCACGAACCGTCGTGCCAATATCGAAACATTCACCCGTCGAGCTAAGGTAGCCCCACTTCCACCAGTTCAGATAACGGCCCATCTGATCGGCAGCGTCAAAACCATTCTTGCGCAGCAGGCTTTCGGCCAGACAAAGCGCCATGGACGTGTCATCCGTCCACTGGCCCGGTAACAGTTGAAAGGGCCCACCACCAACCATATCGATGACAGGGGCAAACGACCCACGGCGCATGAACTCAACAGTAGTCCCTACTGCATCACCGCACGCCAGGCCAAGCAGGCTGCCGCGGTAACGCTCTGAAAGCATCATCAATCTCACTCCTTTGCACAATTAACACCCTGACAGGAGAACCATACCGTAGCTTTCCGTTCAATGGGTTGCTGTGCATTTCTATGGGAGATTTCCCACTCAGGCACTCCCCTACCCCTGCCTCCCGATGGTAGTGTGTGAAATTGTTTCTGACCTTTCGATCAGACATTTCTCACTCACTCCCTGCAAAGGAATGCCCCCAGCAATGGATTTTTCCCTCAAGCAACTGGCCGTAGCCACCCTGATGGCCGCCAGCCTTTCGGTGTTCACCACCCAAGCTCAAGCCAACCTCACCCCACAACAGAACGCCGTCATCCTGAAGACCTTCAGCGATGCCTCGGTCAAGGATTTCCGGCAGTTCCTCGCCAGCCTGGCCAAGAATGACGTGGCCAAGAGCGACAACCTCGGCCCGGCCATCAGTGCCTTTCTCGACAACAAGGACCTGAGCGCCGACCAGCAGAATGAAATCCATCGCCTGCTGGGCCTGTATGCGCGGGTTAAGTACGGCGCCGCCGCCACTGAAACCCTGCGTGAGCTGGTGGAGATCCCGACCTTCCAGGTCGCCGGCGTGGCCCAGCACGACAATCCCGAGTTCATCAAGATCGCCGCCAAGATCAAGAGCCTGGCCGAGTCGTTCAACCTGAACTACCGCAACATCGACAACCGCGTCTACGAGATTTCCCTGGAAGGCAGCGGCGATGAAGTGGTCGGCATCCACGCTCACGCGGACGTGGTACCGGTAACCCCGGAAAACTGGGTACTCAAGGACGGCACCAAGCTCGACCCATTCAAGGTCACGCTGATCGGCGACCGGATGTATGGTCGCGGCACCGAGGATGACAAGAACGGCATCGTGGTGGCGATGTACGCGATGAAGGTGATCAAGGAAGAGAAGCTGCCGCTGGCGCGCAATTTCAAGCTGCTGGTGGACACCACCGAGGAAACCTCCGGCGACGCGATCCCGTACTACTTTGAGCACAACCCAACGCCCAACTACAACCTGGCGCTGGACGGCGGCTACCCGGTGGTGATCGCCGAGAAAGGCTACGGCACGGTCATGGCCAAGTTCCCCAAGCGCAAGGCTGAAGGCAAAGGCGCAGAAATCATCTCGATGACCGGCGGCAAGGCCACCAACCAGATTCCGTCGGCGTCGGTGGTGACATTGCTCAGCGACAAGCCTTCCGAACTGGCCGCCAGCCTGCAAAAGGCCGGCAGCGAGTACGCCAAGCGCAATGGCGGCGACTTTGAAGTGGCGGCCAAGGTCGTCGGCAAGGACGTTCAGTTGACCGTCACTGGCGTGTCCGCCCACTCCTCCGAACCGGAATCCGGGGTGAACCCGGTAGCCAGGGCCCTCGACTTCCTCAACAGCCTCGACGGCAAGGTCGCGCTCAAGCACAACCAGTTCACCGACGCCGCGCACTACGCCGCCAACAACTGGGGCCTGGATTACCTGGGTGCCAAGCTGGGCGTGGGCTTCTCCGATGCGTTCATGGGCCCGCTGACCACCTCGCTGACCTATGTGGGCGAGGATGAAACTACCTTCAAGCTGGCGGTCAACCTGCGGGTGCCAAAGGGCAAGTCACCGGAAGCGCTCAAGGCCGAAATCGCCGACAAGCTCAGCGCCTGGACCAAGAAAAACCACGTGGCTGTGACCTTCGATTACTCGATCGCCGAGCCGATGTACCGCAACCCTGAGGGCGAGTGGGTCAAGGCGCTGTTGGCGGTGGCCAGCGAGAACCTGGGCATGGAGCACAAGTACGGTACTTCTGCCGGCGCTACCTCGGTGCATGAGTTGCCCAACGGCGTGCAATTCGGCCTGGCACGGCCGGAGGTCAAGTACACCGGCCATACCGACAACGAGTTCAAGACCGTCGACCAGTTCCTGCTGGACCTGCAGATCGTCACCGAAATGATGGGCCGCATCGGGCAACTGCCGAAGCTCTGACCTGCCCTTCGGACCCGCCGTCCCGGCGGGTCCACTAAGCGATACGCCAGCCTTTCGATGCTCGCCGCTGCGCGAGGAACCGGGCATAGCGCCCTTGCCTTGCGGTCAATTGCTCAGGCGTGCCCTGCTCCACGATCCGGCCTTCATCGAGCACCACGATCTGGTCGGCCATCACCACCGTCGACAACTGATGCGCGATCACGATCAGCGTGCATGTGCCGCGCAAGCGTGCCAGGGTTTCGGCGATGACCGCCTGGTTCTCGGCGTCCAGTGCTGCCGTGGCTTCGTCCACCAGCAGGATCGGCGCGCCCTTGATCAACGCCCGGGCGATCGCGACACGCTGGCGCTCGCCACCGGACAGGCGTGCCCCGCCCTCACCCACCGTGGTCGACAGGCCCATGGGCAGGCGCTCGATAATCGCCTGCACACCGGCCTGCCGCGCGGTCTCCAACACTTGTGCGTCGCTGGCGTCGGGTTTGCCGAGGCGAATGTTGTCGGCGACGCTGCCCTGGAACAGGTACGTGTCCTGGAAGATCTGGCTGATTTGCGCGTTGAGCTGCTCGCCGGACATCTGTCGCACGTCCATGCCACCGATACACACCTGGCCCTGGCTGACCTCGAAAAACCGCGCGACCAATCGCAATAGCGTGGTCTTGCCCGAACCGGAAGCCCCCACCAGCGCGGTCATGCTGCCGGGCTCGATACGCAGGTTCACCCCGCGCAGCACGTCCCTTGAACCGGCCGCGTGGCGAAAGCTCACATCGAACAGCTCCACCGAGGCATCCCGTGGAGATTGCGGCGCGCTCGGCACCTTCAGGGGCGACGCGGCCAATATCTCGCGCACCGCCTCAAGCTGCACCCCGGCACCGCGCAACGTTTCGCCATAGCCGGCCACCTCCAGCAACGGGTCAATGAAGCGGCTGACCAGCAACAGCGACACCATCACTGCAATCACCGAGCCCACGTGCAAGGCATTTCCCAGGTAAGCATCAAGCCAGAGCGCGGCGGCGATCAACAAGGCCGCGAACACCACCTGCACCAGCCATATGTTCAGCAGAATCGAGGTCGCGGACAGCAGGATCAGGCGCGCCCCGGTCGCGTGCTGCTGTTCGATCGCCCGTTGCAGGAACACCGAGCTGCCGCCGCCACTGAAGGCACGCAACACCGACTGCGACTGGGCGAACTCCAGCATGCGCTGGCTGGTGTCGGCCGAGCTGCGCTGGAACGCCCGGTCGGCGCGCCGCCCAAGGCGGGCGCTGAGCCAGAACGCGCCGCCGAGAATCGGCAACGCCAGCAAGGCAATCAGGCCCATTTTCCAGTGCAGCACAAACAACGCCAGTACCAGCACCAATGGCGTCACCACGCCGCTGAGCACCGGAGTAAATACATGGGCCGGCAGCTGGGCCACGGCCATCATGCCCTGGGTCACCACCTGGTTGAGCCGCGCCGTGTTATCGGGCGTGAACCAACCGACAGGCAGTTCGGCCACATGGTCGCCGATGCGCTGGCGCCCGCCTTGCAGCACCGCCACACCCACCGCGACGCCAGCCTTTTCAACCTCGCGTCGCGTAGCCCAACACGTCGCCACCGCCGCCAGGAACACCACCAGCCACAACGCCGCTTCGGCCAGATCACCGTTGAGCATGTCGGTGAGTACCGGCACCAGGGCGGCGAGGGTCAGCCCGCACAGCGCACCGTAGAACATCACTTTCCCGACATAGCGACGGAAGACCGGCCCGTCATCGCCCAACAGTTCGATAAAGGTTTTCAGCATGTCGGCAGCGCCTGTTCGCGGGTCTGTTTGTAACCGCCCGACGCCCACAGGCGCGCATAACGGCCCTCTTGCGCGATCAGTCGAGGATGGGTGCCCTGTTCAACAATACGGCCGTTTTCCAGCACGATGATGTGGTCGGCGTGCATCACGGTATCGAGGCGATGGGCAATCACCAACAGCGTGCGCCCTTGGGCGAAGCGCGACAGCGCCTCCTGGATTGCCACCTCGTTTGCAGCATCGGCGGCGGCCGTGGGTTCATCCAGCACCAGCACCGGCGGCGCCAGCAACACTGCGCGGGCGATGCTGATACGCTGCTGCTCGCCACCGGACAACTGCGCGTCCTCGCCAATCACCGAGGCATAGCCCCGTGGCAAGCCGATGATGCACTCATGAATATTCGCGGCCCGTGCCGCCGCCTCGATTTCCTTGCGGCTGGCGCTGGGCCGGCCCAGGGCGATGTTTTCGGCAACGCTGGCGTGGACCAGGCGCACCTCTTGCAGCACAAAGCCGATCAGGTTGTAGAGCTGCGAGGTCTCGATCTGCCGCAGGTCGACGCCGCCCAGGGTGATACGCCCCTCGGTCGGGTCAAAAAACCGCAGCAGCAGGCGCGCCAGGGTCGACTTGCCCGAACCCGAGGCCCCGACGATGGCGGTTACGGTGCCAGGCTTGAGGGTGAAGCTGATGTTCGACAGTACCGGGTGCTGCGGGTCGTAGGCGTACCCGAGGTTTTCGACGCGTACTTCGGCGTCCTTGGGCAAGCGTTCGCACCCCGGCTCCACCTGCGCCAGCACCGGCGTCGCCAGCAGTGCCTGCACGCGCTGGGCCGCGCCGGTGGCGTTGTCCAGATCATGCACGATGTAACTCAGCAGCATCAGCGGCGCGCAAATGCCCGGTGCGACAATGGCGAACGGCAGCACCTCCACCGCGCTGATCCAGCCCAGGCTGACAAACACCAGGCCAAACGTCAGCACCATGGCGAGCACCGTCACCGGGGTGATCATCGCGTTGGCATTGGCCATCGTCCCCACCAGTGGCCGGGTGAACTCAACGAAGGCTTCGCTGAACTCATCTACCGCCTTGCGGTAACTGGCGTGGGCCTTGCCGGTGGCACCGAAGGCCTTGACCACCGGAATGCCGTTGACGAACTCGACCACCGCGTTATTGACCCGGGTCATGCGCTCGACAAAGGACTGCATGTGGCTGCCGCTGGCTTTCATCGCCCGGGTAAAAAACAGCAAAAACCCCGGAAACGGCAGCAGCGAGACCAGCGCCATGCGCCAGTCCACCATGAACAGATAAGCCGCCGACAGCAGCACGGCCCCCGCACAACGGCCCACGGTGGTGTAGAAATGCGCAGTCAGGCTGTGCAGGGTGCCGATGTCATCCTGCATCGCCTGCTTGACCTCGCCCGACGCCCGCTCGGTGAACCAGCCCAGCGGCACCTGGCTCAGGCGCTGGGCGATGGCCAGGCGCAAGTGGCGAGTGATGTGGTTGTCGGCCAGGTGCGCGACCGTCTCCGCAACTGTCATCAACAGCAGGCCCGCGAACAGGCTCGCCAGGCTGAGGCTGATGGTCAACCAGACCTCGCCCGATGCCTGGGCCATCGACGGCGCGCCGAGGGCGACCCTGGCGATATGCACAATGCCCCCCAGCGGCACCAGCGTCAGCATACTGCCCACACCGGCCAGCAGTGCCGCAGCGATCAGTCGCCCGCGCACCGGCCGCAACACTTGCGAGACCGCGCCCCGCCCCCTGGGTTTGGCCGCAGCCACATCCTTGTTACTCATGAAGTCTCCCTGACTGAATGAGCCTTTGCTCGCCCTTACCTTGTCTTCCGAACGAGCGGCCAAACCCCTCAATCGAAACCTCAAGGAATTTTCAGGCAGGGGCGCGGACCGTCACCCAATAGCGGGTGCGCCGCACCACCTGGATCGGCAACGCGGCGGCCAGGTTGTCCAGCGCCAGGTCGGTGTTGTCCAGGTGCAATACACCGCTGACCCGCAGCATCGCCACCTCAGGCGCACAGCGCAGTACACCGCGGCGGTAGCGTCCCAGCTCGGCGATCAGTTCGTCCAGCCGGGTGCCATCGGCCACCAACACGCCCCTGACCCAGGCGATGCTGCGGTCAGTCACCGCCGCAGTCGGCTGCACGGTGTCCCTGGAAACCGTGGCGCCTTGACCTGCCTCCACCCGCGCACCTGCGCCATGGTCGGGCTGCACCTGCACGGCGCCCTCAAGCACGGCCAACTGGCAGTTGCCGTCGTCGCATTGGCGCAGGCTGAAACGCGTGCCCAGGGCATGAAACACGCCCTGGCGACTCTGCACCCGAAACGGCCGGGCTGACGGCGCGGTCGTGATGAAGACCTCGCCGGCCCGCAGCAGCACCAGGCGCTGGTCGTCATCGAACTGCACGTCAATTGCTGAAGCCGGGCCCAATACCAGGCGGGTACCGTCGGGCAATACCACTTCGCGAACTTCGCCGGTGCGGGTGCTATGGCCGGCACTCGCCAGTTGCCAGGCGTCGGTGTGGCGCACGCCGTAGGTGAGGCCACCGGCTGCGACCAACAGGCCCAGCAGGCGCAGGGTGCTCCGGCGGTCGGGGGAGTCGGGAGCGTCGGGTTCGGCCAGGCTGTGCCTGGCCACCGACGCGGGGATGCTATGGAGTTTTTGCTCGAAGCCCAGCAGGCGCGTCCAGGCCAGTTCGTGATGGGGATGTTCGGTGCGCCAGTGCAGGCAGTTGGCGTGGTCTTCGGCGCTGGCGTCATCGGCCCACAGGCGGGCCATCCAGGCGGCGGCGCGCTCGATGATATCCGGGGAGATTGGCTGCTCGGTCGACATTGCGAGGGTCAGCCGTACAGGGTCTGGTAGCAGGCCAGCAGGCCGGCGGCGATGTACTTTTCCACCGAGGAGACGGAGACCTGGAGCTTGGCGGCGATCTCGCGGTAGCTCAGGCCATCGAGCTTGCACAGCAACAGGGCCTGGCGCGCCTTGGGTGGCAGGCTGTGCAGGGCGGCGTCGATTTGGATCAGGGCCTCGATGGCCAGGGCGCGGGTTTCTTCATCGGGGGCGCAGGGTTCGGGCAACAGGGCCAGGGCTTGCAGGTAAGCGGATTCGATCTGGCGGCGGCGGTAGAGGTCGATGACCAGGCCGTTGGCGATCTGGGTCAGGTGCCGCCGGGATTCGCCGGTGGGCGGGAGTTGGCCCTTGCGCATGAGTTGCAGGTAGACGTCGTGGGCCAGGTCGGCGGC
>NZ_JACARZ010000112.1:0-10618 GCF_013386315.1 Pseudomonas sp. P7779
CTCCTACAGGATAAACGCGGTCGAATGTGGGAGCGGGCTTGCTCGCGAAGAGGCCCTCAAACTCACCCAATCACTACAGGATAAACGCCCCGATCAGCCCACACACCACCCCCATCAGCATGGTCAAGCCGGCCACAGTCACCAGCACCCGCGCATCGAAATCCTTGCGCAGCATCAGCAGCGACGGCAGGCTCACGCTCGGCAGCGTCATCAGCAAGGCCACGGCCGGGCCGGTGCCCATGCCGAGGGTCATCATGGTCTGCACGATGGGGATTTCGGCGGCGGTCGGGATCACGAACAACGTGCCGACAATCGCCAGAGGCACCAGCCACACCAGGCTGTTGGCCATGGCGCCGTCAACGTGGGGAAACAGCCAGACCCGCGCCGCGCCAAGGATCAGCACCGCCAGGATGTACACCGGAATCGTGCTCCAGAACAGCTGCCACAGGGTGCGCAGCCAGCGGGTCAGGAACGGTTCGGTTTCGGCATGGCTGGCCTGGGCCACGGCGTCGAGCGCGGCTTCCGGTACCTGCTCCGGCCGCGCGATGCGTTGCGCCACCAGCGAAACACCCACCACCAGCAGGATCCCGGCCACCAACCGCAGCGCGGTAAAGCCCCAGCCCAGCACAAAGCCCATGAACACCAGTGTCGCCGGGTTCAGCACCGGGTTGGCAATCCAGAACGCCAGCGCCGCGCCGACCGAGACTTTCTGCCGACGCATACCGGCCGCCACCGGAGCGGCGCAGCAACTGCACATCATCCCCGGCAGGGCGAACAGCCCGCCACGCAGGGTAGATCCCAGCCCGGCACGGCCAAACAGGCGCAGCAGCCAGTCCCGTGGGATCAACACCTGCAGCAATGAGCCGAGAATGACCGCCAGCACCGCAGCCTTCCAGATCGCCAGGAAATACACCTGGGCATAGGCCAGCGCCGCGGCCAGTGGCGCGCTTTGCTGGTCGTTGAGAATCGAGGCGCCGATACTGTGGTTGTCTGCCGCGATAAACGCCTTGGCGTAGTAGGGCGACCATTTCACGTAGTAGAGGCCGACGCAGGCCACCAGCAGGAACAGCGCTGGTTTCCACCAGAAGGACCAGCCCCGGGCAGGCTGGGTGGAGGAGAGGTTGGACATGTAGATGATCCGCAGGTGAGTCAATAGCGCAACATCATACGCTGTACAAGGCCGCCTCCGAAGCACTGTGGCGAGGGAGCTTGCTGTGGCGAGGGAGCTTGCTCCCGCTGGAGTGCGAAGCGCTCCCAGAATTTTGGGGCCGCTTCGCAGCCCAGCGGGAGCAAGCTCCCTCGCCACAACAAGCTCCCTCGCCACAACAAGCTCCCTCGCCACAGGTTATTTCAGTGGGCTTCCCCAGCCTTAAGCCCCGCCGGCAACGCCTTGGTCAACAAGATCGCCACCATACTGATCCCCAACGCCAACCCTACAAAATGGAACGCATCGTTATAGGCCATGATCTGCGCCTGCTGATGCGCTATCTCACTCAACTTGCCCAACGCCGCCGTCTCACTGCCAAACGTCTCCGTCAGCCTGGCCATGCGCTCTGCCACCTGTGGATTGGTCGGCACAATCGCCTCACGCAGGTAATCAAAGTAGGTCTTGGTGCGTGCATCCAGCAGCGTCGCCAGCAACGCAATCCCGATCGCCCCGCCCAGGTTTCGCAGGATATTGAACAGGCTCGACGCCGACCCCGCGTCCTTCTGCATGATGTATGCCGTGGCAATCAGCGAAATTGTCACCATGATCAACGGCTGCCCCAGCGCACGGATGATCTGGATGCGGTTGAACTGGTCGCCGGCAAAGTCCGGGTTCAGCACCCCCGATGAAAAACTCGCCAACCCGAACAGCCCGAACCCCAGGGTGCACAGCCATTTGGGCGACACGTACTTCATCAGCTTGGGCACCAGCGGAATCAGGAACAGCTGCGGAACCCCCATCCACATGATCACTTCGCCGATTTGCAGGGCGTTGTAGTTCTGGATCTGCGCCAGGTACAGCGGCAGCAGATAAATCGAGCCATACAACCCCACGCCCATCCCCAGGCTCGAAATACTCGATAGCCCGAAATTGCGATTGCCGAGGATCCGCAGGTTGATCAGCGGGTTGGGCTTGGACATCTGCACGATGACGAAGGTGATCAAACTCAACAGAGCGACGGTGCCCAGACTGACAATCAGGTTCGACTCCAGCCAGTCCTTGCGATGGCCTTCTTCCAGAAACACCTGCAAACACCCAAGGCCCACGGCCATGGTGACAATGCCAAGATAGTCGGTGCTTTTGAGCAGGTCCCAGTTGGAGTCCTTTTTCTCCAGGCCGTACAGCAGCCCGGCGATCATGATCAGGCCCGGTGGGATGTTGATGTAGAAGATGTATTCCCAACCCCAGTTTTCCGTGAGCCAGCCGCCAATGGTCGGGCCGATGGACGGGGCGAAGGTGGCGGTCATGGCGAACATGGCCATGCCTTTGGCGCGGTGATGTTCGGGCAGCTTGATCAGCGTGAGGGTGAACGCCAGGGGGATCAGCGCGCCGCCGGTAAAGCCCTGCAGCGCGCGGAATACGATCATGCTTTCCAGGCTCCAGGCCATGGAGCACATCAGCGAGGCGATCAGGAACCCGCCCGAGACCCACACCGCCAGCCGACGCGCCGACAGCAGCTGCACCAGCCAGGCGGTGAGGGGGATCATGATGATTTCGGCCACAAGGTAGGAAGTGGAAATCCACGAACCTTCTTCCAGGGTGGCCGACAGCGCGCCCTGGATGTCCTTGAGGGACGAGTTGGTGATCTGGATGTCGAGCACCGCCATGAAGGCGCCGAGCATTACGCTCATGACTGCTATCCAGTCGCGCCGGCTCGGTTCGCCTACCGGCGGCAGCAGTTGATCACCGGCCATCGTGCGGGTCTTGGATGTTCACTTTGACCGTCACCGACATGCCCGGGCGGATTTTGCCCTGCAGCGGGTTGTCGGTGGCGAAGGTCAGTTTGACCGGAATCCGTTGTACGACTTTGGTGAAGTTGCCCGTGGCATTGTCCGGCGGCAGCAGGCTGAATTGCGCGCCGGAGGCGCCGAACAGGTTGGCCACGCGGCCTTCGATTGGAGTATCGCTGTAGGCGTCGAATGTCAGCTCGGCCTTTTGCCCAGGCTGCATGTGGCCGATCTGGGTTTCCTTGAAGTTGGCCTGCACCCAGATGTCCTGGTCCGGGACGATCGACAGCAGGTAGGCGCCGGCCTGTACGTATTGACCGTTGCGCGCGGCGCGCTGGCCGATCAGGCCGCTGATGGGCGCGTGGATTTCGCTGCGGGTCAGGTTCAGTTCGGCCTGGGCCAGGTCAGTCCTGGCGTTGGCGATCATCGCGTCGAGGCGCTTGATCTCGGCGTTCAGGGCGTTGACCTGCTGGCGCTGGCCCTGCAGGTCGGCCTGGGCCATGGTCACCTGGGAGCGGGCGATGTGGTTGTCGGCGTCGAGGGTGGTGACCCGTTCTTCGGAGACATAGCCGGGTTTGCGCAGGGTTTGTGCGCGGTTCAGGTCGATCTGCGAGCGGCCGAGGGTGGCCTGGCTGGACGAGACCTTGGCTGCACCGGCGGCGATCAGGCTGGCTTGCTGGGTCAGTTTGCTCTGGGCCTGCACGCGCTCGGCTTCGCGCATGGCCAGGGCGGCGTTGGCGCGGTCGACGGCGAGGTGGAAGTCGTCGCCTTCGAGCTTGACCAGCAGTTGGCCTTTTTCCACGTGCTCGTTGTCGCCCACCAACACCTCGACGATGCGCGCACCCAGTTGGCTGGAGACCCGGGTGATCTCGCCCTGGACGTAGGCGTTGTCGGTGCTTTCATAAAAACGGCCCTTGAAGAACCACTGGGCGAAAAAGCCCGCGGCGATCAGGACCACGATAAACAGGAAGATAAACAGGCGGCGTTTGAGCGGGGCAGGCATGGCAATAATGTCGTCGACAAAAGGTAATGGAATATAGCCAGCGAACGGTCTGGCAAATAGCCATGTCGAGACTTGAGACCGGAGCTTGTCTCATATGCCCTTTGTTCGCCTCCCCACGCTGGAGCCCAAGGGCTTGGGGCTGTTACCATTCGCCCCTTGTTTCATTTTCAGTTTTATCGCCAATTCGAGACCCGCCATGACCACCGTCCGCACGCGCATCGCGCCATCGCCTACTGGGGATCCCCACGTAGGTACTGCTTACATCGCCTTGTTCAACTACTGCTTTGCCAAGCAGCATGGCGGTGAATTCATCCTGCGGATCGAAGACACCGATCAACTGCGCTCCACGCGCGAGTCGGAACAGCAGATTTTCGATGCCCTGCGCTGGTTGGGCATTACCTGGGCTGAAGGCCCGGACGTCGGCGGCCCCCACGGCCCGTATCGCCAGAGCGAGCGCAGCGACATCTACAAGCAGTACACCCAGCAACTGGTCGACATGGGCCACGCCTTCCCGTGCTTCTGCACCGCCGAAGAGCTGGACCAGATGCGTGCCGAGCAACAGGCCCGTGGTGAAACCCCGCGCTATGACGGCCGCGCACTGCTGCTGTCGAAGGAAGAAGTGGCCCGGCGCCTGGCTGCCGGCGAGCCGCACGTTATCCGCATGAAGGTGCCGAGCGAAGGCGTGTGCGTGGTGCCGGACATGTTGCGCGGTGACGTCGAGATCCCGTGGGACCGCATGGACATGCAAGTGCTGATGAAGACCGACGGCCTGCCGACGTACTTCCTGGCCAACGTGGTGGACGACCACCTGATGGGCATCACCCACGTACTGCGTGGCGAAGAGTGGCTGCCATCGGCGCCGAAACTGATCCTGTTGTACGAGTACTTCGGCTGGGAACAACCGCAGCTGTGCTACATGCCGCTGCTGCGTAACCCGGACAAGAGCAAGCTGTCCAAGCGCAAGAACCCGACCTCGGTGACTTTCTACGAGCGCATGGGCTTCATGCCCGAAGCGATGCTCAACTACCTGGGCCGCATGGGCTGGTCGATGCCGGACGAGCGCGAGAAGTTCTCGTTGCAGGAAATGGTCGATAACTTCGACCTGTCCCGTGTGTCCCTGGGTGGGCCGATCTTCGACATCGAGAAGCTGTCGTGGCTCAACGGCCAGTGGCTGCGTGACCTGCCGGTGGAAGAGTTCGCCAGCCGCGTGCAGCAGTGGGCGTTGAACCCCGAGTACATGATGAAGATCGCGCCGCTGGTGCAGGGCAGGGTGGAGACCTTCAGCCAGGTCGCACCGTTGGCGAGTTTCTTCTTTGCCGGTGGCGTGAACCCGGACGTGAAGCTGTTTGAGTCGAAGAAACTCTCGGGTGACCAGGTTCGCCAGTTAATGCAGTTGATCCTGTGGAAGCTCGAAAGCCTGCGCCAGTGGGAGAAGGATGCGATTACCGCGACTATCCAGGCGGTGGTTGAATCCCTGGAGCTGAAATTGCGCGATGCCATGCCGCTGATGTTTGCCGCGATCACCGGGCAGGCGAGTTCGGTGTCGGTGCTCGATGCGATGGAAATTCTGGGCCCGGACCTGACTCGCTTCCGTCTGCGCCAAGCCCTTGATTTGCTTGGTGGTGTGTCGAAGAAAGAAAACAAGGAATGGGAAAAGCTGCTGGGCGCTATCGCTTAAGCACGCTGTTGTAACGGCCAAACCCCGGTTTTCCGGGGTTTGCTCGGTAAGTGATTGTTATCTCGGCAAAAAATTTTGAAAATTGTTGAAAATAAATTTGACACGTTTCGAATACGCCATTAAGATTCGCCCCGTCCTCACCGACGAGGGGCTATAGCTCAGCTGGGAGAGCGCTTGCATGGCATGCAAGAGGTCAACGGTTCGATCCCGTTTAGCTCCACCAATTTACAGGTTCAAGGTCTGGCCACACCGTCCTTGAATTCGATCAGACTCAGCCTGATCGCGTTGTATAGAAGGTTTGTGTCCCCTTCGTCTAGTGGCCTAGGACACCGCCCTTTCACGGCGGTAACAGGGGTTCGAGTCCCCTAGGGGACGCCAGTTTCAACAAGCAGTTCGAAAGGTCTGCTGCGCCGCGAGGCGAAAAATCCGGGGCTATAGCTCAGCTGGGAGAGCGCTTGCATGGCATGCAAGAGGTCAACGGTTCGATCCCGTTTAGCTCCACCAATTTACAGGTTCAAGGTCTGGCCACACCGTCCTTGAATTCGATCAGTTCTCAGCGCTGATCAGTTGTACAGAAGGTTTGTGTCCCCTTCGTCTAGTGGCCTAGGACACCGCCCTTTCACGGCGGTAACAGGGGTTCGAGTCCCCTAGGGGACGCCACGATTACCCGCTCTGCGGGATTTTTAAGGGTCATTCAATTATTGAATGGCCCTTTTGTTTGTCTGGCGTTTGGCCAACCCTCCTTCCTTTTTCCCTGAATGTTCTTCTGACCAATGGTCATGCCTGTGGCTTGCGAAATATTATTATGGTAATAATATTCGAAGCATGAGATTCGGAGGCAACGATGAACGATAAAAAAGCGCAAACCCGCGAACGCATTCTGCAAGCTGCCGGCGCCGCCCTGGTACAACGCGGCCCGGCCGAGCCGAGTGTGGGCGAAGTCATGGGCGCGGCGGGGCTTACCGTCGGCGGTTTCTACGCGCACTTTGAAAGCAAGGACGCACTGATGCTGGAGGCCTTCACCGAGTTGCTGGCCCGGCGTCGCGCCGCCGTCGATGACATGGACTCCTCGCTGACCGGTGAAGAGCGTCGCGCGCTGGTCGCAGCGTTCTACCTGTCGCGTAAACACCGTGACTCCACCAGCCAGGCGTGCCCGATCCCGTCCACCGTGGGCGAGATGAGCCGCCTGCCGGACGAATTTCGCCAGGCCTTGAACGAACACTGCGAACTGATGGCAGCACAGCTGGCCGCCAGCCCGGAAGACACCGACAAGGCCCTGGCCGACATGGCGCTGATGATCGGCGGCTTGTCGCTGGCCCGCGCCCTGGGCCCGGGTGAGTTATCGGATCGTGTATTGCGTGCGGCCAAGTCCGCAGTGCGTTAAGAACGGCTTCTGGCCTGAGGGATGAGCGATGGGCACGTTGAAATGGATTCGTGGCGTCAATGGCACCTTGGGCCGGCTGGCGCCGCAAACGGTGGCTAGCAAGATGCGTCGGGTGTTCATGACGCCTCGCGATTTGCCGCCCCGTGACTGGGAGCTGCCGCTGCTGGCGCAGTCCGAGCGCATCACTTTGCGTTTCGGCCTGTCGGCGCTGAAGTGGGGCCAGGGCCCTGCGGTGCTGTTGATGCACGGCTGGGAAGGGCGCCCGACGCAATTCGCCAGCCTGATCAGCGCATTGGTGGAGGCGGGTTATTCGGTGGTTGCGCTGGACGGCCCGGCCCACGGGCGTTCGCCGGGGCGCGAAGCCCATGTGCTGCTGTTTGCCCGTGCCATGCTGGAAGCGGCTGCCGAACTGCCACCGCTGCATGCGGTTGTCGGTCACTCCATGGGTGGGGCCAGCGCGATGTTGGCGGTGCAGTTGGGCTTGCGCACCAAGGCGTTGGTCAGTATCGCCGCACCCTCGCGGTTTCTCGACGTACTGCGCGGCTTTGCCGGCATGGTCGGTTTGCCGGCGCGAGCGCGTTCGGCGTTTATCCAGGAGGTCGAGCTGACGATGGGCATGCCTCTCAAGCACCTCGATGTCGCCCACTATCAAATGAATATCCCGGGCCTGATCGTGCATGCCGAAGACGATACCTTCGTCTCGGTCAAGGCTTGCCAGGTCATCCATGACGCCTGGTTCGACAGCCGCCTGCTGCGCCTGGAGCAGGGCGGGCACCAGAAAGTGCTGGCGGATCCGCGTGTGATCGAAGGCGTGCTGGCGCTGCTGGCCGGCCGCCACGTGCCGGAGCGCCAAACCGCCTGAGCCATGGGTTACACTGCTCGCCGCCGACATTAATCGACCGGGAGCACCCCATGGGCTGGGATTTGGCAACGCCGTTTATCATCGATCTGCAGGTCGGTGCCGACGACATCGACGGTCTGGGGCACGCCAACAACGCCGTTTACGTGTCCTGGCTCGAACGCTGCGCCTGGCGCCATTCCCAGCGCCTGGGGCTGGACCTTAGCGAGTACCGCAGGCTGGATCGCGCGATGGCCGTGGTGCGTCATGAGATCGATTACCTCGCCGCCGGTTACGAGGGCGATGAGCTGCAGTTGGCGACCTGGATCGTCGACTGGGACCAGCGCCTGAAAATGACCCGACGCTTCCAGCTGGTACGCCCGCGTGATGGCGCTACCTTGCTGCGAGCGCAAACCACCTTTGTCTGCATCGAACTGTCCAGCGGCAAGCCCAAGCGCATGCCGTCGGAATTTCTTGAGGGTTATGGCCCTGCGCTGCAAGGCGAATTACCTGCCAGCGTCTGAAACCAGTAAACTGCGCCACGTTTTTCGTTGAGTGTTTTCCATGCAAATTGCTTTGGCGCCCATGGAGGGGTTGGTCGACAACATCCTGCGGGACGTGCTGACCCGGGTCGGTGGTATTGATTGGTGCGTGACCGAGTTCATCCGGGTCAACGACCGCCTGCTGACGCCTGCCTATTTCCACAAACTCGCCCCTGAGTTGCTGCACGGTGCCAAGACCGCTGCCGGCGTGCCGCTGCGTGTGCAGTTACTCGGTTCAGACCCGGTGTGTTTGGCGGAAAACGCCGCCCTGGCGTGTGAGCTGGGCTCTCAGGTGGTTGACCTCAACTTCGGTTGCCCGGCCAAGACCGTGAACAAGTCCCGTGGCGGTGCGGTGCTGCTCAAGGAGCCGGAGCTGCTTAACCAGATCGTCGAACACGTACGGCGTGCGGTGCCGGCACATATTCCCGTCACGGCCAAGATGCGCCTGGGCTTCGACAGCCCCGACGGTGCCCTGGTGTGCGCCACGGCCCTGGCCGAAGGCGGCGCAGCGCATATCGTGGTGCATGCCCGCACCAAGGCTGACGGCTACAAACCTCCGGCGCACTGGGAGTGGATCCCGCGTGTGCAAGAGGTGGTCAAGGTGCCAGTGTTCGCCAACGGTGATATCTGGAGCGTTGAAGACTGGCGGCGGTGTCGCGAAATCAGTGGTGTCGAAGACATCATGCTCGGTCGCGGCCTGGTGGCTCGTCCCGACCTGGCCCGGCAGATTGCTGCCGCGCGGGCCGGGGAAGAGGTGGTCGAGATGACTTGGGCGCAGATGCAACCCATGCTCCAGGAATTCTGGCGGCAATCCGTTGAGCAATTGACCGAGCGCCAGGCGCCGGGACGCTTGAAGCAATGGCTGGCGATGCTGACCCGCAACTATCCCGAAGCAGTTGAACTATTTACGCTGATGCGGCAGGAAACCGACCTGGAGCAGGTAGGACGATTGTTAGGGGTGCCTGATTCGGTTGCGCTGCAAAATTGAGTACATATATATAAGCGTTTCAATCCAGTAGGAAAGGGTGCCGTGGGCGCCCTTTTTTTTGCTTGAAATAAGGCCGCGGATCGTTAACAGCGAGTGTTTGTGGGCACGTGACTAGAGCTTTTTGATTGCTTTATATATGTGAGCAAGTTTCTTGTTTGCTACAGAGTCTTGCGGTGTCAGCGGCGCATATTTTTAAGTTTTGTTAGTTGGAGTATGAGGGGCGCGCGCAATAACACAGATATGAATGACTGGCGTGGGTGAGTGATTTCATCAATTTGCCTTAACGGCTGACTGTTGCCTGATATATCCATTTTGCCCACGGCGACCACCGGGTAAGCATGATGTTTTACGGAAAGTCCATAGGATAAAGTCTCTATTTTCATTTGATTTCCTTATGTGAAGGCCGATTTTCGGAACCCGATGCTCGCAACACCCACGAAAGTAGGGAGTGTGCAGCACTCGGGTTTGTTTCCAGTCCAGAACCTGGACGGTCTGTTTGCAGACCGCTGAAGGAGTTTTGGCAATCACTGAATAAGGATTTGTTTATGTCTAATTTGTCGGTCAATAATTTCCCTCGCTTGACTAATGACTTCAATCAGCAGAATGCAGACCTGCCAAAGTCTGTCGACAAGAGCGCCGGCGAAATCCGGGCGAATACGCCCGGCACAGTATTGAAAAACAATCCCGCCGTGGTGACGGATGGAACCGTCACCTTCAACAAGGATGCACTCGAGAAGTTGTTCGAGTTGTTTGAATATGCATTCAAGGCCATACGGAACATGCTGTCCGGGCAGGGCGGGATGCCCAAGTTGGTACCCGATGCTGGCCCGCTGCCTAAACCCGAAAAGAGTAGCGATACTCCGGTGAAGGATAAGGCGGACAGTAAATCGAATGTGCCGGACACTGCGGCCAAGGACAAGGCGGGGACTGACTCGCAAGTGCCGAACACTGTAGCCAAGGACAAAGCCGAGACCAACTCGCCGGTATTGAACACTGCACTCAAGGACAAGTCCGGGCCCAACCCTGAGGTGTCGGTACAGAAAGACAAGCCAGCAAACAATCCAGCGGTCCCGAGTTCCGAGGTTAAGGTAACGCCTAAACCCCTGCCAGAGCCCCGCAGGCCAGACCCCGCATCGGGCAAGGACGTGCAGCCGAACGCCCGGAGCAGTTCCGACGTGAACGTCACGGTCCAAGTGATGAACTGCCATTGCCCTCACCCGGATGCAACGAAGCCGGTCCCGCCTAAGCCCG
>NZ_JACARZ010000113.1:0-31056 GCF_013386315.1 Pseudomonas sp. P7779
ATGGTAGGAGGTTATCGGCGTTTTTGGGTGGGGCTTTAGGGGGGATAAGCCATAAGCTGCTTGTTACGAGGGGCAGCAATCGGCTTGCAGCCGGTCGCGCCCGACGCAGTCGATCAAAATCATCTGCTCATTCACGGTTTGAGGGGGCGGGAAAAATTCAGACGCCTTGAAGGTCGATGACTCAGCTCTTGTAGAGTAACGCCTCAACTACAACGCCAAACGCTGACGAATGTTCACGGCGATTGGGGTAGTAGAGATGGTAACCGGCAAAGGGTTGGCACCAATCTTCCAACACCCGCACAAGGCTACCGTCGGCAAGCTCCTTCGCCACCATGTCCTCTGGCAGGAAAGCCAAGCCACATCCCGCCACGGCCGCACGCAGAATGGGCACGCTGCTGTTGAATGTCCATTGGCCTTCGACGCGGGCCTTGAGTTCGTGGCCATCCTTTTCGAAATCCCATTGCATCAGGCTGCCGTGAGTCGGCAGGCGCAGGTTGATGCAGTTGTGCGCCGCCAGATCTCTCGGTTCCATCGGGTAAGGCCGCTGCTGGAAATACTGCGGTGAGCCGACAACGGCGATGCGTAACGATGGCCCGATCGGCACGGCGATCATGTCCTTGGCCACCTGGTCACCCAGTCGAACACCAGCGTCATAGCGCTGCGCGACGATGTCGGCGAGGGCGTAATCGACGGTGATTTCGACCTTGATGTCCGGGTAGTCGGGCAGCACCTTCAGCAGCTTCGGCCAGAGAATATTGTTCGCCGCATGCTCGGACGCCTGAATCCGTACATTGCCGGCGGGGGTGTCGCGAAACTCGCTGACGGCAGCCAGTTCCAGTTCAATTTCTTCAAAGCGCGGCGCCATCGCTTGATACAGGCGTTGGCCCGCCTCCGTTGGTGAAACACTGCGCGTAGTCCGCGTCAGCAAGCGCACGCCCAGCCGGGTTTCCAGTGCCCGCAGAGTGTGGCTCAGCGCTGACTGCGAAACGCCCAGTTGCGCGGCAGCACGGGTAAAACTGCCTTCGCGGGTGATGACCACGAAGGCTTGCAGGTCGTTGAGATTGGGGCGGGACATTGATGAGAACCTCTCATGAGGAGCGCGTGATTATTCCATGAAAGCAGGTCGCGCACGGATGTGCGACCCTTGGCGCGCTGATCACAAGGTGCGTGCGTAAAAATCCGTCAGTTTGCCGATCGCCGCATCGACATAACGCGGCACCCAGTAGGTTTCAATGTGGGTGGCGCCATCGATGATGAACACTTCCTTGTCGGTGGTGCCGGCGGCTTTGGGAAACGCATCCTGAGTCATGTACAGGCTGTCGGCCTTGCTGCCGGCGATCATCAGCAACGGTTGATTGATCAACTCGATATGGTCGGTGGCGTCGAAACGCATCAGGTCAATAAGGCTGCTGGTGGTGTATTTGAAGGTCGAGTTCGGGTGCGCGTGGGTTTTCCAGTAGTACTCATAGCCTTGGCGATACAGTTCGAAAGGCAGTTTGGCAGTCTGCTCATCGGTGAGGTTGGCATCCCCCGTATACAGCACCGCGCCCCCCGCTGCTTCTTGCGCGCGGGCTGCTGATGCCTGTTGCAAACGTTGCTGGATGCTGTCCAGTTGCGAGTCGCTGTAGCCGTTGCGGCGTACTCGACCCGAGTTGAACATGCTCACCGTTGCCAGGGATTTGAAGCGTTTGTCGGTTTGCGCCGCCGCCAACGAATAACCACCGCCGCCACAAATGCCGAGCAGGCCCAGACGATTGTCATCCACGCCAGCGAACTGGCTGATGAAATCGGCCATGCCGTGAATGTCTTCGATGCGATACGCCGGTTTATCGATGCTGCGCGGCTGACCACCGCTGGCGCCCTGATAGGCCGCATCGGCCGTGATGGTGATGTAGCCCTGTTCGGCGAGGCGCTGGGCATACAGACCGGCGACTTGCTCCTTTACGCCGCCATTTGGATGCGCAACCACCACGGTCGGGTAGGTCTTCTTCGCGTCGTAGTTGGCAGGCGTGTAGACGTTGGCGGCGATGTCCAGACCGTTGAGCTTATAGCTGACCGGGTGGATGTTGACCCTGCCCGGTTCGTTGCGGGTGATCGCGCCGTCGTAGGCGAGGGTGAATGGGTTCTTCTTGTAGTCGGCGGCCAAGGCTTCGCCTGCCGAGAGGCCGACCAATGCCGACATGAACGTGGCTTTGAGGGTGTTCTTCACGTGAAGCTCCTGAGCAAAAAAAGGACGGCAGTTGCGAAAGTATTTGGGTCAGTCCAGCTGTTTTTCTTTGAGGAACTGCGCGACCAGGTCAGCGATCTGCACGTTGTTCAGATCCGACATGGGGAAATGGGTATTGCCGTGAATGCCAATCTCCGGCAGGTGTATCAGTCGCACATCACCGCCATGGCGATTGACCGCGTCACGCCAGAGCCGGGCCATTTTCAGGCGTGCGCGCCAACTGTCCTGAGCGGGCAGATCGACTGCCTGTTCCGGGATGTTGTCGCCGTACAGGATCAGAATCGGAATGCGCGTCAGTGCCATGAATTGCTCCATCGGCACCGCTGCGCCTTGCACCGTGTCGAACGCGCTGGGGATCGGCGCCGGCACTTCACCGTCAGCAAACACGAAACTGCTGCCCGGTTCGAACGCCACGATGGCTTTGACCTTGTCGTTCTTGATCGCCGTCAACCAGCCCGGCCCGCCGCCCTGAGAATGGGTAAACAGGATGCCGGGGCCGATTTTGTCGAACAGCGCCGACACACCATCGGAGACCACGCCCATGTCAAACGGCCCGGTGTTCGGTGTCATAGCCCTGAAAAACTGCTCGCGGGTCTGGGCGTCCTGTGCCACTTGCACGCCGTTGAAGTAGCGGGGCCAAAGGCCGATACGGAACTGGTTGAACCACAGTTGTTCGTCCGGCACAGGCTTGATGGTAGTCTCGACCATGCTGCGCCCGGCATCACCACGCCGGGGTTGATCGATCAGATAGACGCCGTAGTGGCGGCGCAGAAAGATGTTCTGAAAACCCTCGCGACCATCGGCGGTGGTTTCCCAGGTCTTGGAAAACTGACCTGCGCCGTGCCACATGACGATGGGCAGTTTTCGCGCGTCCACCGGGATTTGATAGAAGGCGTAGGCGTGGTCACCGTGGTAGGTCTGACCGTTGGGCGTCATCGGTTGGCGCGGGTTGAAGGTGCCCGGTGCCGTGGTCATCGTTCCGCCGGCGGCGAAGCTGCCTTGTTTCTGGATCAGCAGCGGGCCTTCGGAGTGGTTCGCGCAGGCCGCCAACAGGCTCAACAGCATGACGCTCAGCAGACGTTTTGCAGTTCTCATGTCACTTCCTCGACGCCGCGAGGGCTTGGACCAGCGCTGCGTTGGCCCGCTCGGCAGTCTGTGCATCGCCATGCTTTTTCAGCAGTTCGGTGACTAGGTGCAACTGTGCTGCGCTGAGCCCGACGCGCAGGCTCGCCGCCATGTGCGAGCGCAACTGAGGCTCGACCCCCGGCGTCGCTGCCAGCGCTCCGACAGTCGCCAATTCGCGACTTTGCCAGTCGAGGTTGTCGCGCTCGAAGATGTCGCCGAACAGGTGCGTTTGCAGGAACTGGTTGATCACTGGGGCGAACTCGAACACCGGGCCTTTGACCGGGGCGCCGGAGATTTTCGTTTGATTCGCCGTACCCGCTGCCAATAGCTCATCCCCCACCGGTATCACCCGGCTCGGCTCACGCCCCGGCGCATCGTCAAGGCCGCGTTGTTTGCGCGCCTGCACCACGGTCATCAATTCATTCAAGGCGTTGAGGCTGCGCGGGAAGCCGACGTAGGCGTAGAGCTGCACGAGGACTTCGCGGGTTTCGCTAATGGTCAGGCCGGCATCAAGCCCTTGGTTGAGCGCCGTGTTGAGGTTGGGCATGTCGCTGGTCGCCATGAACGCCGCGATCAGTGGAATGGCTTGTTGCTGGCTCGACAAGCGGGCTGCGCTGGCGGGTGTGCTGGTCATAGTGGGCGAAGCCTCGGCTGCTTGAGTGGTGACGCTGAACATCGCCCCGACGCTCAGGCAGAGCGCCATGAGTGTGGGGAGGGCAGTGCGGTTGCGGGTGTCAGTGATCATCGTGAAGGGCTCCATCCATTGCGGGGCGCTGCGGTGTTGCTGGATCGTAAGGAGGATGGTTGTGGCGATTAACCCCGAAATAGCGCATGGACTCATGAGCAGAACTCATGAGTCGACGTGCGATAACCGCTGGAATCCCGGTGCGGGCAGGTTGTTACGGGGCATTGAGGTTACGTGGCGGTTCGCCGCGAACGTGCCGGTCGAGCAGCTTCGACACATTCCGTAACTTTATTGGCCGGCGTATTGCGCCTCCGAGACCTGCTCCGCCCAGGTGACGGTCTTGCCATCCTCGGCTTCAGCGATGGCGATGTGGGTCATGCCGTTGCTGGCCGTGGCGCCGTGCCAGTGACGGGTGTTCGGTGGAATCCAGACAGTGTCGCCCGGATGGATCTCCTGACGCGCGCCACCCTCTTGCTGCACATAGCCGACGCCGGCAGTGACGATCAGCGTTTGTCCCAGCGGATGGGTGTGCCACGCCGTGCGTGCGCCGGGTTCGAAGGTCACCGTGCCGCCACCGATGCGCGCGGGCGCTTCACCTTTGAACAGGCCATCGACGCGTACAGAGCCGGTAAAGTTTTCCGCTGCGCCCTTGATCGAAGGCTGGGATCCGTTCGGCGTAACGCGGATTTCGCTGGCGGCCTGGGACTCTGCCGCCATCAGTGACAAAGCAACGAGTGGCGCAATCAATCGGTTCATCGGATGAGTTCTCCGGTCAGACAGAAAAAGCGACGCCGCACATGGCGCCGCGTCGGGCAGACTCAGAGTCCGGTCATTTTCAGTGCCGACTCCGGCAGACGTTCGCCGTGCACCCGAATCTGTGCCATCTGTTCGTTGATCACGCGCAGATCGTCGCCGTTCAATTGCAGCTCGACCGCGCCCAGGTTTTCTTCCAGGCGATGCTGTTTGGTCGTGCCCGGTATCGGCACAATCCACGGTTTCTGTGCGAGCAACCAGGCCAGTGCCACTTGCGCCGGCGTGGCGTGTTTGCGTTGCGCGACGGCTTTCACCACATCGACCAACGCCAGATTGGCCCTGCGCGCTTCAGGGGAAAAGCGCGGGACGAAATTGCGGAAATCGCTCGCGTCGAACTGCGTGTTCTCGTCGATCTGACCGGTGAGGAAACCGGCGCCCAGCGGGCTGAACGGTACGAAGCCGATCCGCAGTTCTTCCAGCACGGCTAGCAGTTCCAGCTCCGGGCCACGCCAGAACAGCGAATATTCGCTTTGCACCGCCGTGACCGGTTGCACCGCGTGGGCCCGGCGAATGGTTTCCACACCCGCTTCAGAAAGGCCGAAATGCTTGACCTTGCCCTCGGCGATCAGATCCTTGACGGTGCCGGCCACGTCTTCGATGGGCACCTGGGGATCAACGCGGTGCTGATAAAACAGGTCGATGCAATCGGTGCGCAGACGCTTCAACGCCGCTTCGGCCACGGCGCGTATATGCTCCGGGCGGCTGTTGGTGCCGCCGCCACGTGCGCCGGTGATCAGGTCGATATCGAAACCGAACTTGGTGGCGATGACGACCTGCTCGCGGATCGGCTGCAAGGCCTCCCCCAGCAGCTCTTCATTGGCGAACGGGCCATACGCTTCGGCGGTGTCGAACAAGGTGACGCCTTGCTCGTGGGCCGAACGAATCAGCTTGATCATGCTGGCTTGGTCGGCTGCCGGCCCGTAGGCCGACGTCATGCTCATGCAGCCAAGACCCAAGGCGGACACTTCCAGGCCATTACCCAACGTGCGGATTTTCATGGAGTTACTCCGTACAGAATTCGATTAGTGCGTGAGAGGGTGATCTTTCAGCCAGCCGTTCACGCGTTCCATGGTCTTGCGCTCCTGCTCACCCTCCATCACAAAACCTTCCAGCACTTTGGCCTTCGGCGCATGCTTGACCAGCACACGGCGGCTGTTGCCCAGGCCATATCCACCATGGGTGTTGAAGGGGATGAGGGTCTTGCCGGTCAGATCGTGGGCGCTGAGGAATGCGCGCACGATCGGCGGGGCGGTTTCACCCCAGATCGGAAAGCCGAGATAGATCGTGTCGTAGTCGCTGAGGGCGTGAACCGTGTTTTGCAGCTCGGGTTCGAAGCCACTGTCACGTTCCTGGCGCGCCTGTTCCACGGTTTGCAGATAGTCCTCGGGGTAGGCGTGGGCGGGGCGAATCTCGAACAGATCGGCACCCAGTCCACGCTGGATCAGCCCGGCGACCACGCGGGTATTGCCCGAGCGCGAGAAATACGCGACCAGAATCCGCGAGCCCGAACGCGGTGTTTCACTGGCGCCTTGCGCGTCGGCGAGCGACAGCAGCGGGGCGCTGGCCAGTGCGGCGATGACCGTGCGCCGCAGCGGATCGTGATCGGTACTCATCGACCGACGCGCGCCTTGAGAGCCTCGGGATAGCGCTCGCCTTCGATGCGGATCTGCGCCAGCGCGGTATCAATGGCCTTGAGTTCGGCAGCGTCGAGGGTGATGTTCGCGCCGCCGAGGTTTTCTTCCAGGCGATGCAGTTTGGTCGTGCCCGGAATCGGCACAATCCACGGTGCCTGCGCGAGCAGCCAGGCCAGCGCGATCTGGGCCGGTGTCGCTTGTTTCTGCGCAGCAATCTGACGGATCAACACCACCAGACCCTGATTTGCCTGCAGCGCCGACTGGCTGAAACGCGGGACGATGCTGCGGAAGTCGTCACTGCCATAAGTGGAATCGGCCGACACCGTGCCGGTGAGAAAGCCTTTACCCAATGGACTGAACGGTACGAAGCCGATGCCCAGCTCCCAAAGGGTCGGCAGGATTTCCAGCTCAGGCTCGCGCCACCACAGCGAGTATTCGCTTTGCAGCGCCGTGACCGGCTGTACCGCATGGGCGCGACGAATGGTTTGCGCGCCTGCCTCCGACAGGCCGAAGTGCTTGACCTTTCCTTCGCTAATCAGGTCTTTCACCGCCCCGGCAACGTCCTCAATCGGCACGTCCGGATCGACGCGGTGTTGGTAGAGCAAATCGATGTAATCGGTCTTCAGTCGACGCAACGAACCCTCGACGGCTATTCGAATACGTTCGGGCCGGCTGTCCAGAGCCTGTTTTGTATTGTCGGTGCCGACGGCGAAGCCGAATTTTGTAGCGATCACAACCTGGTCGCGAACTGGCGCCAGCGCCTCGCCGACTACTTGCTCATTGATATAGGGGCCGTAGAATTCGGCGGTATCGAAGAACGTGACGCCTCGTTCAACGGCTGAGCGGATCAGTGCGATGGCTTGCTCGGTATCCGTGGCCGGGCCATAGCCATGGCTCAGACCCATGCAGCCGAGGCCGAGGGCGGATACTTCGAGTGAACTGTTGCCGAGTGTGCGTTTGTGCATGTTGATCTCCCGTTGGGCGTGGGGAGACAGTAAGCGCGCTAACGACTGAGGACTAGACGGGTAAATCGGCAAGGCTTCATGAGGTTTGCTCATCAGTCCCGGAAGAGGGGCGGTGGCGACTGTCGAATGAAGGCTTGCCTCACGGTAGGCCATCACCGCTCGTACACAAAAAATCTGACACTCTCTTGATCGTTCGCTTTTGGCTGTTCTCTGCCGATCAAGGTTACAGCCTGTGATGGTCAGCTGCGCCGGCGGTATACTGGAGGGATTCCAATATACCCCGCGCCTCGCGCCCAGGCAGACCAGGGACGGTTGAATGATCCGCATCAGAACCAATTTGGCTCCTCGATGGAATCGGCAGATCCGAGAAGCCACCACGCCTCTGACAGTGCTGTCCCCCTACATCACAGAAAACAGCACGCTTAAGCTCTTGGCCAACAAGCAAGCAACGTTTTACACACGGTTCGAGGTAAGGGACTTCGTCTGTATGGCGTCAACAATCGCTGCCTTCAAGCTGTTGCTCATCAACAAGTGCACGATTTACGAGGTGAAGGACCTTCATGCGAAAGTCATCATGGACGAGGCTGACTTCGTCACACTTGGCAGCCAGAACCTTACCTTCAGGGGGGCCTCGAAAAATAAGGAGTTGAGTGTTTGTTTCGATAACAGTAAAGCCAATTCTTGTGAGCGAGTTCGGAGCGTGGTCAATGATTGGATTGACGACCCGGATCTGGAATTGATCGACTGGGCCAGGGTGTTGCGGATGGAGAAGGATGTTCGCTTAGCCAAAAAGGCTTTCGAAGAATTCAACGAAGCGATGTCCAAGATTCAGGGTAAAGCCGATACCTACCAAGCCAAGCGAGTCCAGGTTGCTCGGGATCAGCAGGAACAAGAGAGAGCTGCACGAAAGGCTAAGAACCTAGCTGCAATTGGTGCTGCCGTTCGGTCTGGCGCACCTTCCGGCACGAAATACACCGGAACAGTAAAGCCATCTGAGGGCTCTGCACGACTGAAATTTGATGCGAAGGTTGACCTGCTCCAGTGGACCAGGAAGAACGGCATCGTGCTCCCCCGGATGATTAAGTCGAGCCGTTGCCTATGCGTGCTCAATCAACAGAAGGTCGGCTGGGCAAGGCTTGCGAGCCAACAAATCACGAAATTCGCTCAAAGCATGACCATTGGTGGGATTCTGCCTAAACCGTTCGATCGGGTGGATGTGACACTCTCCGTCACCCCAAAAGATCTTGCTCGGGCGCCTTCCGACACGACTCTTGTTGCCATCTTGAAGAACGAGAACGGGACCGAACTGTGCATGGTCCCGGTTCTCTACTCAATCGACGAGATCAGCGTTCTCGACACGCTAGGACCCAAGCGAAAGCCGTCGGGTAAAAAGCTCAAGCCAATCGAGCAGCTCAGAACCGATCTGAAGAGGTGGATTGATAGCAATAGGGCTGACTTTGAAAGCCTACTGAGCCGCCACATCACCAGTACTACCCCTCTGAAGAAACGGCTCGATGGGGTCAACGCGGATGTGTTTTTTGAGGGAATGGATACGGTGGTCGATGTGACAATGGTCTTTAAAGGGCGCAACGGTACAAAGCCCATTCTTGTCGCGACCACCAGAAGCTGAAATCCCACACCTGCCTGACATCAGTGGAGTGTCCGTTTGGAGTCGAAAACGGCGTTTCGTAATGGCGGCAAATGGCCTGAAACCGCTATTGAGCGCAGCATGAGCGGCGACTTACTCAACTAAAGCGGCATCGTCGTCGCTGAGCCGCCGTAGATGCCTACAGCGCCTCGGCGATCAGTCGATTGAGCTAGTTGAGTAGCCTGGACAGCGTCCGGTTTCAGCTAGACGGCACCTCCCGATCCATCAACTTACCCATCAACAGCACCCCCAACTCACTGAGTTGATGAATAGCCAACGCCACATCACGGTCTTTCCCGCTCAGCTCGTCCGACAGATCAAGCAGCAACGCGCTGACCGAGGCAAAGGTTTCATAGCTATTGGTAATCAGACTTTCACTGCTGGCATCAGCAGCCACACTGAACAGCGCACCCGACGGCGGGGCGGTTTTGGCGGAGGAGGGATTGAGATAGTGATCCAAGGCACGTTGCGCGGCTTGGTTGAGTTTCAAATCGGGAGATCCCGGAGGATTCGGCGTTACCTTGAACATATCAGTAGTTTTCCTGAGCAGGGCCCTCACCACGTCGCTACTAAACGAAATGGGGTGGCGGCTGTACGCAGGTTAGTAGACCGGGGAAACTACAAAAGCCGGCGCGTCCGAAGACGCCCTGCGCACAGCCACCATCAAGCACAGACAAGAAGGTCTGATAGATGCTGCTTATGCACTTGCAGTTAACCTCGGGCTACTAAACCCGATCACTGAGGTTTCAGCGACCGAGCAACCTTAGAGACGCCAACCCAGGTGCACAAGCCGGCGGATTCTGCCGCAACTGTAGGCAATGGAGCAAGGTGCGGTGCTCACTGCCTCCAGCCACGGGACTGAATTCAATCAGTCCCGTTTTCCTCGATTAAGCAGGCTGGGCCGCCAGGCTATTACTCACCTTGCGCCCCAACACCAGCACCGTCACAAACCCGGCGCCCACCAACGCGGTCGCCAAACTCAACAGCACCGAAGTGCCCATCTTGTCGACGATCTGCCCGCCAAAGAACGAGCCCACGGCAATGATCACCTGGAACAACGCCACGAACAGCGGCATGCCACGCTCCACATCCTTGGGCGCAACCACGAACATCCAGATACTCGCGCACGCCGGGAAGGCACCGAAAGCAAAGCCCCACAGGGCGATCAGCATCACGGCGCCGCTCATGCCGGTGGCGAAGTAGGGGAACAGGGCGGTGCTGGTGCCGATCATCAGGGCCACCAGCAGCAGGGTGTGGCGCACGCTGCGGTTGGCGGCGAAGCCGGCGAAGACGTTGCCCATTACGCCGGCCACGCCGTAGAGCAGCAGCAGGGAGCCAATGGTCGGGCCGTCGAAGCCGGAGCTGTTTTTGAAGAACGGCGCGACGTAGGTGTAAGCGGCAAAGTGCGCCAGGCCGATCAGCAGCACGGCGATCAAGCCGACCCGGGCTTGTGGGTTGATAAACAGGGCCGGCAGGTCGCTGACGCGGATGGCTTTTTCCGGCTCAAGACGGGGCAGCAGGAACATCTGCGCAAGCAATACCGGGATGCCCACCAGTGCGGTGACGAGGAAGGTCATGCGCCAGCCCATCAGGCCGCTCAGCCAGGTGCCGACGGGTACGCCGAGGACGGTGGCCAGGGTCACGCCCATCATGATGATCGAGGTGGCCTTCGCTACGCCCACGCCCTTGGGCGCCAGGCGGCCGCTGAGGGCGATGGCGGTGGCCCAGAAGCCGCCGATGCTGATGCCCAGCAGTACGCGGCCGAACAGCAGCAGGCTGAAGTCGCTGGCGTAGGCCACCACCATGTTGGCGATGATCATGATCAGGGTCAGGCCGATCAGCAGGTAGCGACGGTCCATGGCGCCAATGCCCACCGACAGCAACGGGGCGGCGAGGGCGGCCATGATGCCGGGCAGGGTGACCATCAGCCCGGCGTGGCCGGCGCTGATGCCGAGGTCGGCGGCGACGTCGTTGAGTACGCCTACCGGCAGGAACTCGCTGGTGACCAGGGCGAAGGCGCCTACGGCCACCGAGAGAATCGCCAGCCACTGCTGCAGGACGGTTTGTTGGTTATGTTCGGGGAGGCCGCTAGGGGCCCGGCTTGCGCTTGGCATGGTGTTGGGTTCCGGGAGGAGATTTCGCCTGCGGGCAGACGGGAGGGAGAAAGTGGAGGCGATTATAGGAATGGGTTTTGGTAAGCCAATAGGCGACCGGTTCGATAGTAATCATCAGTCTCGTTGATAAGACTGCCTGCGTAGAGCGTTCTCTTCCGTGTAGACCCTCGCGATTGCCCATGGCCCGACTCCGCGCGTAATCCGGCCCGATCCCGCGCGCCAGAAAAAATCCCCCGCTGCATCCTGAGCCTCGGCATGTCGGTTTTGCTGACGTGCCGAAGCGTTTCAAGGCCGATCAAACAATAATAAAGAGGTGCTTATGCCCGTGCTTCATCGCCCTTCATCCCCGGTTGAACGCAGCGCGCTTCATGTGTTGGTGTGTGCGTCGACACTTGCGCTGTCGTTAACCGCCTGCGCGGCCACCCCGGATCCCGCGAAGCCTTATCCCCATGCACAGGAACCGATCGGCGACGTGCAGGCCATCTATGACGGCAGGCTCAGCGAGGACTTGGCGGTCACTACCTTCCGTAATACCGACCGATTGTTCCCGACGCGCACGATCAAGGCGGGCGGCCATCCGTTCCCGTTACCTCGTAGCAGCCAGCCACTTGGGCCGGTTGCCTTTGACTATAAAGGCAAGCATTACAGCCTCGATGACTACGTGGCGATCAACCGGGTAACCGGGCTGTTGGTGCTCAAGGACGGCAAGATCGTTGATGAGCGTTATGAAAAAGGCAACACCGCCGACACCCGGTGGATGTCGATGTCGGTGGCCAAGTCCATCACCTCGACGCTCGTAGGCGCGGCGCTGCAGGACGGCTCCATCAAGAGCCTGGATGACAAGGTCACCCGTTATTTACCCGCGTTGGCCGATAGCGGTTATGACCAGGTCACCGTGCGCCAGATCCTGTCCATGCGCTCCGGGATCAAGTGGAACGAGCAATACACGGACCCTACCTCGGACGAGCGCCACTTGATCAAACTGCGTAGTGAACAAGTGCCCGGGTCGCTCCTCAAGTTCATGGCCAGCCTGCCCACCGCCGCGCCGCCTGGCACTCGCACCAACTACAGCACCGGTGAAACTCAAGTGTTGGGGCAACTGGTGAGCGCTGCGGTGGGCAAGCCACTGACGCAATACCTGAGCGAGAAGATCTGGGCGCCTTACGGCATGCAAACCGATGCCAAGTGGTGGCTGGATGGTCTTAATGGCAATGAAGTGGGCGGCAGCGGTATCAGCGCGACGCTTGAGGATTACGGGCGTTTTGGGCAGTTCGTGCTCAGCGGCGGCAAGGCGGGAGGGCAGCAAGTGTTGCCTAAAGACTGGTTGAGTTTTGCCAGCGCGACTACGGGTTCAGATGCGGCGTACGGTGACTTTGCGTCCATGTGGTGGCCAGGTTGGACCGACGCCTCCAAAGCGGATAAAGCCTTTACGGCGGCCGGTACGTTTGGTCAGTACCTCTACATCAATCCGACCAGGAATGTGGTGATTGTGGTGTGGCAGGCGCAGACCAAACCCACGGGTGGCAAGGTGATCGACGATATGTTTGCCTTTGATGCGGTTGCCAAAGCGCTTCAGTAACCGCGAAGTACCTGTGGCGAGGGAGCTTGCTCCCGCTGGGGCGCGCAGCGGCCCCAAAAAAATGGGCCTGCTGCGCAGTCCAGCGGGAGCAAGCTCCCTCGCCACAGGTGACGGGCTACTCAGGTAGTGTGTACCTCACATCGCCGCCCGCAATGAGCGCGGCGAAAGCCCATAATGTGACTTGAACCTCACCGCAAACCTCGACGCCGACGCATACCCGCACGCACTGGAAATCTCCCCAATGGAATCCCTGGAGGTTTGCAGCTGTTGCAACGCCGCCCCCAGCCGAACATTTTCCAGGATGGCCCTGAAGCTCGCATCCTCATTGGCCAGCTGCCGACGCAACGTCGATTCCCCCAGATTCAACTGCTGCGCGACCGTGGCAACGGTCCAGTCCCTGGACAGGTTGCTGCCGATCAACCGCTGCACGCGTTCACTCAAGGGGTCGTTGCGATCCATCAGCAACGGTCCCGCCTGGCCGGCCAGGCACAGGCAGAGCAACACGGCCTCGCCATAGTGGGTGCACAGGGCCGACGGGGCGCCGGTGCTCAGTGCTGTCAGCAATTGGTCCCAGGCTTGTCGGGTCTGTTTGTCCAGGCGTACGCACAGGTCGGCATGCTTGCTGCCCTTGAACTGCGCGCCATACCGGGCAACGAAGTTACGCAACACCGGCACCGGAAACGACACCACGTCAGCGATGTAGTCACCCTGGGCACCGGGAAAGTTGGTCACCCCAAGCTCGCGGCCCGCCGGCAGTAGAATCAGGTGCTGTGGGCCGGCGCGCATTTCGCGCTCATCCCACTGCATCAGTTTTTGCCCCTGGCGCACGCGGCACAGGGCGCTCATGAAGACCGGCACGCGTTGCAGGGTGTGATGTTGCCGGGCCCTGATCACGCAGCTTTCGATGATGCTTTCCCGGTGCCGCAGACCTTCGTGAACATCCATCGTGACTAGCGTCCGTAAGGGGCCGTGATTGTGGCCTTGGCCAGGCTGTTGGCATTGAGCATGTAGCCGACCAGGGCGCCGCTGGATTGATTGTCGATCGGCAGCGTGTCGACTTTCAACGCCCACACGGTGAATTGATAGCGATGCGGTTTATCACCCACGGGCGGGCAGGCGCCGCCGAAGCCGGGTTGGCCGTAATCCGTGCGGCCTTGCACCGCCCCGGCCGGCAGGTGGGTGCCGACATTGCTCGGCAGGCTGGAGACGGTGACAGGCAGATTCACCACCGTCCAGTGCCACCAGCCGCTGCCGGTCGGTGCGTCGGGATCGTAGACGGTGATGGCAAAGCTTTTGGTGCCCGCCGGGGCGTTGGCCCAGGACAGGGCAGGGGAGGTGTTGCCGCCGCTGCAGCCGAAGCCGTTGAATTCCTGCAGGTGCGTCAGCGGGCGTTGGTCGGCAATGTCCGGGCTGTTGAGTGAGAAGCTGGCGGCGTGTCCGCTGGCGGCCATGATCAGGGTGATCGCGGGGGCAAGTGCTTTGAGTTTCATCGCGGTGGTGTCCAGGCGTGGTTTGAGCCTTGATCCTAAACAGCGCGTAGGCACTGCACTGCGCCGAAGCGCTCGATGATTGTGCCGAAACGCTCTGCTCACTAAGGCTGAGCCCTCAGCGTTCGGATGATGAACGCATGCAGGCTATTGACCGCCTTGGACCCGCGGGACGCCCGGCTACGCAGAATCGAAACCTCCATGGGCTCAATGCTACCCAAACCGTGCTCGTCACCGAGTACCTGAAGCGAATCCTGCACGGTGCATTGGGTGATCGCGGCAATCGCGAGCCCGCCCTCGACGGCGGCCACCTGGCCGGCAAGGCTGGAGCTGTTGTACACCACCTTGAATTCGCGGCCTTGCTGGGTGAGTGCGTTCACCGCATACCGCCGGGCGAGGCTTGCGCTTTCGTAGACGGCGATGGGGATCGGGTCGCGCCGCCACAGTTCGAACTGCGGTGAACCTACCCATACCATGGGCTCCTTGAACAGGAAGGTGCCGCTTTGGGGCGAGTCCCGAGACACCAGCGCCAGGTCAAGATCGCCGCTGCGCAACTGCGGGATCAGCGTGGTCGACTGTTCACAGGTCAGTTCGATTTCCACACCGGCGTAGCGCGGCGAATAGCGCTTGAGCAGCGGCGTGAGGTACCGGGCCGCGTAGTCTTCGGCAACGCCAAGGCGGATGCGCCCGGTCAGCTCTTCACCGTGAAACGCCGCCTGGGTTTCAGCGTGCAGGGCAAGCATGCGCCGGGCGTAGCTCAGCAGCGTCTGGCCATCGGCAGTCAGTTGCAGGTGCCTCGGGCCGCGACTCAAGAGCTGTCGTCCAAGGGCGGCTTCGAGTTTCTTCATCTGCATGCTGACGGCGGACTGCGAGCGGTTGACCTCGTGGGCGGCGCCAGACAACGAGCCGGCATCCACCACGGCCACAAAGCATTTGAGCCAATCGAGTTGCAAATCGCTGGCGGGCATCGCGCTGACCTCTATTCGTTAATCGAATGGCTAAGGCCTGAATTATGCGCTTTTCATGGACGCTTGTTCACCCGCAACATTCTGCCTTGAACCAACACCATTCGGATCGGATCATGCCCTTTGATACCTGGTTGCTTTACCTGGTTACCTGCTTCGGCATCTCGGTGGTGCCAGGGCCCAATGCGTTATTGGCGCTGACCCACGGTGCGCTTCACGGCAGCCGCAAAACGCTGTTCACCATCAGCGGTGGCGTGCTCGGTTTTGCGATTGTGCTGGCGCTGTGTGCGTTGGGGTTGGGTGCGCTGATCCAGGCATCGGCCAGTTTGTTCACGGCCTTGAAGGTGGCGGGTGGGCTGTACCTGATCTGGCTGGGCTTCGGGCTGTGGCGGGCGGCACCGGTCAGCCTTGAGGCGACCGGCACTACCAGCTCGCGGAGCTGGCCGCTGTTCCGCCAGGGGCTGGTATCGGCGATCTCAAACCCCAAGGCCTTGCTGCTGTTCACCGCGTTTATTCCACCGTTCCTGGACCCGCACCGGAGCATCGTTGCGCAGACGCTCACCATCGCCCTGACCTACGCCGTGGTGGAGTTCATCGTCGAGTACCTGGTGGCCAGCGCCGCGCACCGGGTACGGCCCTGGCTGGCGCGAACCGGGCGCCGATTCAATAAAGTCTGCGGCGGGTTTTTTGTGCTGTTCGGGTTGGCCCTGCCTATCCATGCCTGAGGGCACATCCCCGCGGCTTAGGGATGTTCGATCACCATCACCGCCGTGGTATCCGCCTCAAGTGCTTCGAACACATGGGGCGCATTCGCCAGGTAGCTGATGTAGTCGCCGGCGTGCAGCAGCACAGGCGCACCGGCCGGGCCGATATTCGCGCTGCCGCTGCACAGCAGCACGTGCTCGACGGTGCCGGCAGGGTGGGGCTGAGACAGGCGCGCTTCGCCCGGCTGTACCTTTAGCCGGTAGATATCGCGACGCACGCCCGCCGGGCAATCCGCAAGCAGTGTGGCCGCGTAGTGGCCGGTTTCGGTATAGGTGGTCAGGCCCTCGTTGGCGCGAATTACCCGCAGGTGTTGCTGGGGTTGTTCGAAGAACCGGGTCACCTGCAAGCCCATCGCCGTGGCCAACGACCACAGGGTCTCGATGCTGGGGTTGCCGATGCCGGACTCCAGCTGGGACAAGGTCGACTTCGCCACGCCTGCGCGTTTTGCCAGTTCAGTCAATGAAAGCCCCGCAGCCTGGCGTTCGCGCTTGATCGACAGGGCCAGCAGGTCGATTCGGCTTGGATTGAGATTGTTCGTTATGTCGGTCATTTGTTCTTCAAATCATCCATAAATGGGTTGACGCTTTGTCGTCGGGTGTTCAGCATAGCAATCATTCGTTCATTATAAAAACCGAGTGTCGAATGATCTGGTGCGTGTTCCACCTCTGCGACTATTGGCCGTGGCTGCTCTGGCGGGCGCTCTCCTACGACCTTGAAGGGTGGCGCAGCCTGCTGGTGGCGACGCAATTGGCGCAGCAACATTGCCGGGGACTATTCTGCGGGCCGCTATGATTCCTTTTCGCCATCCTTCGGGATCGGGCTATGATCGCCCAATCCGAACCAGACGCTCCCCAGACCTATGCCCGTTGACCTGCAAGCCCTCTATCCCAAACTGATCCACTTGATGCTGGATACGGTGTTCGTGGTCGACAGTGAAAATCAGATCGTGTTTGTGAGTGATGCCTGCGAAGCGCTGCTGGGGTACCGCGCCGAGGAACTGACCGGCACCCTGATCACCCACTACATGCACCCTGAAGACCTGGCCCGCACCCGGGCGTCGATTGTGCGGGTCATGAATGGCAAGCCCCACGTCGACTTCCGCAACCGCTATATCCGCAAGGATGGCAGTGTGGTGCACATTCTGTGGGCGGCCTTCTGGTCCGAGGAAGTGGGGGCGCGGATCGGTGTTGCGCGGGACGTAACCGCCCTGACGCAGGCGGAGGAAGAGCTGCGTTTCCTCGCCCATCACGACCCGTTGACGGCCCTCACCAATCGCTCGCTGTTCAATGACCGGTTGGACGAGGCCCTGCAAGCCGCTCACCACCACAAAAGTCCTCTGGCCTTGCTGTTTCTGGACGTGAATGACTTCAAGGCCATCAATGATGTGCACGGGCATGCCGTGGGCGACCGCGTGCTTTGTGTGATTGCACGACGGTTGGAAGGGTGTGTGCGTGAGAGCGACCTGGTGGCCCGGATGGGCGGGGATGAATTCACCGTGCTGCTGACGGATATTCAATCACCGGAAGCCGTGTCGGCCAAAGTGCAGCAGATAGTTGCGGTGATGCCCCAGCCCCTGAGCGCTGAGTTTGGCGCGGTCAAGATGCCGTCCTGCAGTATCGGCGTAGCGTTTTACCCGGCGGATGGAGCAGATGCCGACAGCCTGCTCAGCCACGCGGATGGTGAGATGTACCGGGTTAAAAGGCAGCGGTTTGCAACCGATTAACGCTGCTGGAAAGCAATCTTCAGCCCCAATCCCATGAACAACGTCCCAATGATCTTCCCCTCCCAACGGCGCAGCCTTGAAAGCCCCACCATCCATTGGCTCAACGGACGAATCGCCACCGAAATCAGCGTGGTGTACATCGCACTGAGCCCCGAGAAGATCAACCCCAACACCGCGAACTGCGCCAGGGAAGAACCGGATTCCGGGTGAATAAACTGCGGCAGGAAGGCCAGGAAGAAAATCGCGGTTTTCGGGTTCAGCACTTCGGCAACCACCGCCTGGAAATACGCCTGGGTCGAGGTCACCGTGGGCAGGTCTTTGCGCGTGGTTACGCCAGGCTTGGCCATGAAGGCGCGTACGCCCAGGTAGATCAGGTAGCAGGCACCGACGATTTTGACCACGTTGAACGCCACGGCCGAGGTCATCAGGATGGCCGACAGGCCGAGCGCCGCGCACAGCGTATGGATCAGGTCGCCCGAGGCCACCCCCAGCCCGGTGGCAATCCCGACCTTGCGCCCACCCTGGAGGGTGCGAGTGATCACCAGCAGCACGGCTGGGCCGGGAATCAGGAAAAGGCCGATGACCACGGCGACATACGTCAGGATGGGGGCGAGTTCGAACATGCTGTGTTATCTCAATGCCGGATGCGTCCTACAGTAATCCTCATCCCGGGGATTAACGCAATACAGATGAACACCCGCCGGAACCGCCTGGCCTTTTACTTCGCGAACGCGTATGCGCCACCCTGTTCCAGCGCCTTGCGATACGCCGGCCGTTCCTGAAAGCGTTGCACCCACGCCGCCACATTCGGGTAGGCCTGCAGCTTGCCCTGAGCCCGGGCGATTTCGCCGATGAAGCTCATCTGGATATCCGCGCCGGTCAATTCGTCACCCACCAGGTACGGCGTGAGCCCCAGTGCGTTGTCCAGATAACCCAGGTAGTTCGCCACCTCGGATTCGATACGCGGATGCAACGGCGCACCCGCGTCACCCAGGCGCCCGACGTACAGGTTGAGCATCAGTGGCAGCATGGCCGAACCTTCGGCGAAGTGCAGCCATTGCACGTATTCGTCATAGGTGGCAGTAGCCGGATCCGGTTGCAGGCGGCCGTTGCCATGGCGGCGAATCAGGTAGTCGATGATGGCGCCGGACTCGATCACCACGTGGGGACCGTCTTGAATCACCGGTGATTTGCCCAGGGCATTGATCGCCTTGAGTTCAGGGGGCGCGAGGTTGGTTTTCGGGTCGCGCTGGTAGCGCTTGAGCTCGTAGGGCAGGCCGAGTTCTTCGAGCAGCCACAGGATACGTTGCGAACGGGAGTTGTTGAGGTGGTGGACGATGATCATGGTGGCTCCGCTGGGCGAGAATAGAGGCGTATAGGGACAGACCGCGGTGGCGCTGTGGAGTGCCGTGAATTAAATCTGCTTCGATAAAGGCATGAAAGATGGATAATCACGCCGGCAAGCACTGATTACACACCGGATAGAAAACATGAATCGTCAAAAAAAACTACAGCAGCTGTTCAAGGCCAAGGCCAAAAAGGCCAGCGCCAAATTGGCACCGGCCAAAAAGGATAAATACATCAGCAAAGCAGACCGATTGAAGCTGGCTGCCGAGTCCGGTGATGAGCCTGTTGTTACCTCTGAGAGCTGATCCAGAAGGCCTAAGCATTACCTGATAGGGAATCGACGGAAAAACCATGAACACTGCTCAACTCGCGATTCAGCACTACAGACTCGCCAAGGACGGCAACCGCCCGCATTTGAATACACTGCCGGCGTCAGACCTGGGGAGCGTGATGAGCTGGGTGTCCGGCCTGAGTTACCCATGGTGCAGCCCGCAAGCCGCCGTGAGCGAGGCTCCCGATATTGACGGGATTGGAGAGGTGCTCCAGTACCTTGCGGCCTTATGACTCGGTGTTGCACCGTAGATCGAAATCCGCCCGTGCCTGTTCAATCTCCTCCAGGTTGTTTGCCGCCCAGACCCACACGCCACAAAAGGCGGCACCCAGCGTAAAGCCGAGGGTTGTCAGGCTGTATTCAACCTTCGGCGGTACGACGGGGTAGACCTTGCGCACCACCAGGCCGTCCCTCTCCATCCCCCGCAAAGTCTGCGTCAGCATTTTCTGGCTGATGCCGCCGACTCGCTCACTCAGGCGCGTGAAGCGCAGCGGCGTCGTCTCGATCAAGGCTTCAAGAATCAGCATGGTCCATTTGTCTGCAACGCGACCTATCAGGTCGGTCACCAGGGGCGCGATCCGTGGGTCCAGATCCTTCGGGGGTGTTTGCCGGGCATAAAACTGGGCGGCGGCAATCTGCTCGTCGGTAAAGCCAGGGTGTTTGTTCATTCGTTGGACACTCTCTTTCAGGTGCGTATAGATCTTTTGGGTGCCTACTTACTTAAGGCCAGTGTATCCCTCAAGCTCCTTGCGTGTGACCCACCATTGGAGAGTTTCGATGAAGATGACCGGACGAACAGTGCTAGTGACGGGAGGTTCGAGTGGTATCGGGCTTGAGCTTGCCCGCCAGCTTGTGGCACGAGGCAATACCGTGATCGTGACGGGCCGCGATCACCACAGGCTGGACGAGGCGCGGCAACTGCTGCCGAGCCTGCACACGTTTCAAAGCGACGTGCGCGACCCCGCCAGCATCCAAACGCTGTTTGCGGCAGTCACCGGTCAGTTCCCTGGGCTCGATACGCTGGTGAATAACGCGGGCGTGATGCGCAATATCAAGCTGGCCGGGGAGCGGGCGCTGGAGGACGTGACTGAAGAGATCGAGATCAACCTGAACGGCCCGATCCGGATGATCCAGCAGTTTCTTCCCTGGCTGCTCAAGCACCCGCGCGGTTTGATTGTTAACGTCTCGTCCGGGCTGGCGTTTGTGCCGTTTCCGGCGGCGCCCGTCTACAGTGCGTCCAAGTCCGCATTGCACGCTTACACCCAGTGCCTGCGGGCACAGCTTCAGCACAGCGCCGTCACCGTGGTGGAGCTTGCCCCACCCGGCACCGAAACACCGCTGCTCAGGGCCGAGTTCGCGGAAGAAATGAAGAACGAAAAAGGCATGGACCCGGTGCTGATGGTGCAGCACTGCATCCGGCAAATCGAAGCCGGCCAACTGGACATATGCCCGGGGTTGAGCAAGGTGCTGAAGGTAGCCAGCCGGGTTGCGCCTGGCCTGATATTCAAACAGATGACCAAGCTCAGCCGGCTGGCGCCGGTGCGGCCTTCAACATGATCGGACGATTCAATGCGCATCCGCAGTCGGCTGCTTCGGCGGCTGCACCTTGCGCATCAACGGCACCAGCAACACGGCGACGATGAAGCACACCATGATCATCAGGAATGCGTCCGCATAGGTCAGCGTTTGCGCCTCGCGCCAGGTCAGCGCCCACAGCTGACTCAGCGCGAACTGGCTCGAATCCAGGCTGTTTTGTCCCAGCAACTGGGCATTCCCGGAAAGCTGGTCAAGCCACACATTCATCGATTCGTTCCGGATGTTCAGGTGTTCAGCCAGGCGCAGGAAGTGCAGGTTGGTGCGGTCATTGAGCACCGTGGCGCAGGCGGCGATGCCGATGGCGCCGCCGAGGTTGCGCATCAGGTTGAACAGGCCCGAGGCGAGCTTCAGGCGGTCGGGGGCCAGTGCGCCGAGGGTCAGGGTGACCACCGGCGGCACTGCCATTTGTTGAGCAAACCCGCGTATGGCTTGGGGCAGCAGCAGCTCCTTGGCGCCCCAGTCGTGGGTGATGGGGGAGAAGTCCCACATCGACAGGGCGAATAACGACAACCCGAACATCAAAATCCAGCGCAGGTCGAAACGATTGGCCAGCAAGGCGTACACCGGGATCGCCAGCAACTGGAACACCCCCGTGGAAAACACCGCCAGGCCGATATCCAGCGAGCCGTACCCGCGCACCCGCCCGAGAAACAGCGGCGTGAGGTAGATGGTGGCGAAAATGCCGATGCCGGTGATAAATGAAAACAGGCAGCCCAGGGCGAAGTTCCTGTCCCGAAGCGCGCGCAGGTCGACGATCGGCTCCTTGATTTCCAGGCAGCGCCAGATAAACAGCCCGCCGCTGATGGCGGCTATCCAGGCCGTGGTCGAGATGGTGCTGTCGCTGAACCAGTTCCAGCGCGGGCCTTCTTCGAGGGTGTATTCCAGGCAGCCGAGAAACACCGCCATCAACGCCATGCCGATATAGTCGGCGCCCTTGAGCAATGACGGGTTGGGGCGGTCGACCTTGACCAGCATCGGCACCGCAAAGGTCACGAAGAGGCCGGGCAGCAGGTTGATGTAGAACAGCCAATGCCAGGAGGAGATGTCGGTGATCCAACCGCCCACGGCCGGGCCCAATGTGGGTGCCAGGGACGCGATGGCGCCGATGGTGGAGGCGGCGATCACCCGCTGCTTGCCGTTGAAGTACATGAACGCGGTGGTGAACACCAACGGAATCATCGAGCCCCCCAGGAACCCCTGCAAGGCGCGAAACGCGATCATGCTCTGGATGTTCCAGGCCATCGCGCACAGCAGGCTGGTCAAGGTGAACCCGGCCGCCGACGCCGCGAACAGCCAGCGCGTGCTCATCACCCGGGAGAGCCAGCCTGACATGGGGATCACGATGATTTCCGCGATCAGGTAGGCGGTCTGCACCCACGCTGTATCGTCCGCGCCGGCAGACAACCCGCCGCCGATGTCCTTGAGGGAGGCGGAGACGATCTGGATGTCGATCAAGGCGATGAACATGCCCACGCACATGGTGGCGAAGGCCGCGACCTTTTGTGCGGTGCTGAGGGCGGGCAACGGGCTGTTCATAGCTGGGCCTTGAGGGCGCTGGCCTGGTCCTCGAACGCCTCATCGGTGTTGACCTTCGCCATCACCGAAAGGCCCGGACGCAGGGCGCCGAAGTCGGCGTCATTGCTGTCGAGGCGCACGCGCACCGGCACTCGCTGCACGATCTTGGTGAAGTTGCCGGTGGCGTTTTCCGGCGGCAGCACACTGAATTGCGCCCCGGTGGCAGGGGCCAGGCTCTCGATGTGCCCGTGGAATTCACGGCCGGGGAGGATGTCGGCGCGGATGCTCACGCTTTGCCCGACCTGCAGGCGCCCCAATTGGTCTTCCTTGAAGTTGGCATCCACCCACAACCCCTTGGCGGGCACCACCGAGATCAGTTGGCTGCCGGCCGCGGCGTAGGCGCCGACCCGGGCGCGGCGATTGCCCACGTAACCATCCACCGGCGCCCGCAGTTCGGTATAGCTGATGTTCAATTGCGCCTGGTCGCGTTCGGCCTGCGCCTGTTGCAACGCGGCACGCGCTTGGCCGCGCTGGGTTTCAATCACGTCGATTTGCCGGCGCGCCGCCATCAACCCGGCCTGTGCCCGGGAGTGGTCGGCGCGGGCGGTCTTCCATACGGCGCTGACCCGCTGTGCGCTTTCGACCGATACGGCCTGGCTGCGCACCAGGTTCTGGTAACGCGTTTGATCGTCGCCGGCCCGTTGTGCTTCGGCATCGGTGGCGTCGATCTGCGCCTTGGCCTGGTTGATCACCGCCAGTTGCAGTTGTTCGGTGGCGTCGAGGTTGGCAAGCGAGGCCTGTTGCGCGGCCACGGCGCCGTCGGCCTTGGCCAGGGCCGTGCGGTAGTCGCGCACATCGATGCGCGCCAGCACGTCGCCGGCCCGAACGAACTGGTTGTCCTGCACCGTCACTTCGCTGATATAGCCCGGCACTTTGGCGCTGATCACCGTCACATCCGCCCCGACATAGGCGTCGTCGGTGTCTTCGATAAACCGGCTGACCAGCCACCAGTGACTGGCGTACCACACGCCGCCCGCCACGGCCAGGGTCAGCAGCCCCAGGCGTAAAACCTGTTTGCGCCGGGATGGTTGGGTGGGTTCGGGCACAGCGCTGACTGGAGCGTCCATGACGAAATGACCTCGTTGAGTATTAGTGGGGGAAGGGGCTGACCAACTGGTCTTTTTCGGCGTAGGCCCGGCCGGTTCGTGCGCGCCACAGGGTCAGCGGTTCGGCATCGGCGCTGACATGTACGCGGTGGCCCGCACGGGTGATGGGTTTGCCGGTGTTGGCATCCATCAACGCCAGCGCCACCGGGCGCCCGGTGGCCTCATCGGCGAGAAACACCTTGGTCGAGCCCTCGGCATGCCGCGCGCCCCAGGCCATCAGCGTGAGAATGACCTGGCGCAAGTCCCGGCCCGCTTCGGTGAGGTGGTACTCATGGCGCGGCGGGTTGTCCTGGTACGGGCGCCGTTCCAGCAAGCCGCCGGCCACCAACGCATTCAGGCGGCGGGTCAGGGTGTTCGAGGCGATCCCGAGGCTCTGCAGGAACTCGTCGAAACGGCGCAGCCCGTAGAACGCATCACGCAGGATCAACAGGCTCCAACCATCACCGATGTGCTCCAGGGCACGGGCGACCGGGCAGGACATGGGTTGGAAGCTGGCTTTCTTCATGAGGGACTCCGGGATCTGTTGCTAAATATTACGCAAGTAATATTGCACAGTGGATTTCATAATGAAAGTCACTAGTTGAAATTTTTTGCAGCGATGGATGGCGGCCAGGCAAACGCAAAAAAGCCCCGGGATTCGGGGCTTTTCAGAGGGGAGGGTGTAGGGGGGCCGTTTGAGCGCGGCTGTCCTTATGCCTGCGCCGGTTCCTGGCAGATACGTGAACCTGTGCGCCGCGAGCGCCAGCCGAGGCCCAGCACCATCAGCAAACCCAGGGCCGCCATGATCGCACCAGCCAGCGAAATGGCCGGGTAGCCCAGCCCTGCGTTGATCACTGCTCCCCCCAGCGCCGCGCCAATGGCGTTACCGAAGTTGAACGCACCGATGTTCATCGCCGAAGCCAGGTTGGGTGCATCCTTGGCGGCTTCCATCACGCGCATTTGCAGGGGAGGTACCAGCGCAAAGCTGGCGGCGCCCCACAGCAGGATCGACAAGGCGGCGGGCAGCGGCCATTGCATGAGCACAGAGAAGGCCAGCAGCACGGCAATCAGGACCACGAGCGACGTTATCAGGGTGCGGTCCACCGAACGGTCCGCAGACTTGCCGCCCCAGACGTTGCCGAGGGTCAGGCCGATCCCGAACAGCACGAGCATTGCGGTGACGAAGTTGGTCGAGGCGTGGGTGACATCCCGCAGAATCGGCGCGATATAGGTAAACACCGTGAACATGGCGCTGGACCCCACCACGGTCAACGCCAGCGCTGCCAGTACCGGCCCGCGGCCCAGTACGCGGATTTCGGCCATCAGGCTTGCCCCTTTTGGAGCGGGCGTATTCGGTAGTGCCCACCACAGGGCCACCATCACGAACGCCCCGAGCCCGCTGATGCCCCAGAACGCCGTACGCCAGCCGAAGTTCTCGCCGAACCAGGTTGCCAGGGGCACGCCACCGATGGTCGCCAGGGTCAGCCCGAGGAACATCGCGGCGACGGCCCCCGCGCGTTTGTCGGGCGCCACCACACTCGCTGCCACGATGGAGCCGATGCCGAAGAATGCCCCGTGATTCAGCGATGTCACCAACCGGGCGACCATCAGGGTCTGGTAGTCGGTGGCCAGGGCGGACAGCAGATTACCCACGGTGAAAATGGCCATCAGGCCCACCAGCAGATAACGGCGCGCCACCCTGGCTGTCGCGAGGGTCATGATCGGGGCGCCGATCAGCACGCCCATGGCATAGGCGCTGACCAGCAGCCCGGCGGCGGGAATGGAAACACCGAGGTCGGCGGCGATCCCGGGCAACATGCCCATGGGGGCAAACTCGGTGACCCCGATGCCGAAGGCGCCGATGGACAGTGCTACAAGGGGTGGGTTGATACGCATGGGTGACTCCTCATCTTTGTGTCAAATGCTATAATCATGACTTTTCAGGCGGTAGCCCTCGGCAGGGCACTACAGCTTTGCGTGGAGATCACAAGTGGACATAGGCGGTCGGTCGGGGGAGATGGCGGTGTTCGCCAGGGTCGCGGAGCAGGGCAGCCTCTCGGGGGCGGCTCGGGTGCTGGGCCTCACGCCGTCATCCATCAGCCGCATCATCACCCGCATCGAGGGGCGCATAGGCACCCGCCTGCTGCTGCGCACCACCCGGGCGATCACGCTCACCGCCGAAGGCGAAGCGTATTTGCGCGGCGCCCGGCGGATCCTGGCGGACATGGCCGAAGTCGAGGATGCGATCACCGACCAGGGCGCGCCACGGGGGCGGCTGAGGGTCAGCGCGGCGCTCGCACACGGGCGGCTGTCGATCGTGCCGCTGGTTGCCGCGTTCAGCGCGCGCTACCCGGCCATCGTGGTTGAGTTGCGGCTGGAGGATGAGGTGGTGGATATCCTGGGCGGGCAAGCGGACGTTGCAATCCGCTTCGGTCAATTGGCCGACAGCCCCTTGACCGCTCGCCTTATCGGCTCCATCGGCGAGGTCATAGTCGCTTCCCCGGACTACCTGGCGCGTCATGGCACGCCGCAGGTGCCGCAGGATTTGCTCAACCACAACTGCCTGCGTTTCAACTTCCGCCGGGCAGCGCCCGACTGGCCGTTTCGCGTGGACGGGCGCGATTTTTCGCTGCAGGTGTCGGGTACGATCGAGGGTAACAGCGGGGAGGTATTGTCCCAGCTGGCCAAGCTGGGTGCCGGCATCGCGCGCATTGGCGCATTCAGCGTGGCAGATGACCTGGCCAGCGGTGATCTGGTGCCGTTGCTTGAAGCGTACAACCCCGGAGACCAGGAGCCGATTCACGCGGTGTTCGTCGGCGGCGCGGCGATGCCTGCGCGGGTCAGGGCATTTGTCGACTTTCTGGTGGAGCACCACCCGGCGTGACCGCCACTGACACCACAGGCCGCTCCTCCTGACGCAATCCTCTTGAATACTTGCCTAATCCTGCGATCTTGCCCACCCCTGCATAGCGCCTTGATGAACCAGGGTCTAAAGTCATTCCCATCGCCCGCTAGACTAGTCAAACCACGCGCGCGCGAACCAGACGGGCCATCGATGCCCAGCGGCGAGGCCCCGTCTTGCCGTCTAAAAATACTAAAAAATGCAACACCAACCGATGATCAGCGGGTGAGCCATGGAATTACGAATTAACCAGCAGACCCACCAAGTCGACGCCGAACCCGACACGCCTCTGCTCTGGGTCATCCGCGACAACCTGGGCATGACCGGCACCAAATACGGCTGCGGCCTGGCGCAATGCGGTGCGTGTTCGGTGCTTGTGGACGGCAATGTCGTGCGTTCCTGCGTCACGCCCGTTTCCGGCGTGGTCGGCCGCGAAATCACCACCATCGAAGCCATCGAGTCCGATGACGTCGGCAAGCGGGTCGTTGCCACCTGGGTCGAATACCAGGTCGCCCAATGCGGCTACTGCCAATCCGGCCAGGTAATGGCGGCCACCGCGCTGCTCAAGCACACGCCCAAGCCCAGTGATGCGCAGATCGAGGCCGCCATGGTCAACCTCTGTCGCTGTGGCACCTATAACGCCATTCATGCCGCCGTGCATGACCTTGCGCAGAAGGGAGAGGCCTGATGAACATTCGCATTGATCTCACTGCACTGCCCTTGGTCGCGGCGCTGACTGACCCGGTGAACCTGTCCCGCCGTCGCTTCCTGGCCAGTACGGCCGTGGGCGCGCTGGTGATCGGTTTTGGCCTGCCGCTGGGGTCTGGCCGAGTGCAGGCGGCCACCGCCGCGGCCACCGCCGAACGCGGTACGCAGGTGCCGGCCTTCCTGGAGATTCGCCCGGACAACACGATTCGTTTGCTCAGCCCGTTTATCGAAGGCGGCCAGGGCACGTTCACCGCGATGGCGCAGATTGTCGGCGAGGAGTTGGACGCCGACCCGGCCACGTTCCTGGTTGAGTGTGCCCCGCCCGGTGAAGCCTTTGTGGTGATGGAAAACGGCATGCGCATCACCGGCGGCAGTATGTCGGTGCGGATGAGTTACCCCACGATGCGCCGGCTGGGTGCGCTGGCCCGGGCGATGTTGCTGGAGGCCGGAGCGCAGGCGCTGAAGGTACCGGTGAGCGAGCTGTCGACCGAGCCGGGCAAGGTGGTACACGCGGCGTCCGGGCGTTCCCTTGCGTATGGCGAGTTGGCCGGGCGGGCGATGGACCTGCCGGTACCGGATGTGTCCAGTGTGAAGCTGCGCGACCCAAGCCAGTTCCGTTGGATCGGCAAGCCGGTGAAGCGTCTCGATGCGTATGACAAGTCCACCGGCAAGGCGCTGTACAGCATTGATATGAAGGTCGACGGCATGCTCCATGCCGCCGTGCAGCATGCGCCCCGACTCGGCATGACCGTGGGCAGCCTGCGCAACGAAGACCAGGTCAAGGCCATGCCGGGCGTGCACTCGGTGCATCGCCTGCCCGGTGCGGTGGCGGTGGTGGCCGAGCGTTGGTGGCATGCCAAGCGTGCGGTGGAGTCGATTCAGGTCGACTGGCTGGAGCCGACGGCTGATTCCAAGGTGCGCGGGATGCCGAAGGACTTTTCCAGCGACGAGCATTTCAAGCGCCTGGCCGCAGAAACCGGCCCGGCCCGTGATGATGAGAACGAGGGCGACGTGGCCGGCACGCTGGCCAATGCCAAGACCAGGGTCGAGGCCACTTACCACAACCAGTACCTGCACCATGCCCAGTTGGAGCCGCCTTCGGCGCTGGCGCGCTTCAACCCTGACGGTTCGCTGGAGATCTGGCTGCCGAATCAGGCGCAGGACATGTTCCTGGCCGATATCGCCAAGCGCACCGGCCTGGCCCCGGAGCGGATTACCCTGCATTCGCCGTTGTTGGGTGGTTTTTTCGGGCGGCACTTCCTGTATGACTCGGCCAGTCCTTACCCGCAGGCCATCGAGTTGGCCAAGGCGGTGGGGCGCCCGGTGAAGTTAATCTGGAGCCGCGAAGAAGAATTCCTGCGGGATGTGCTGCGCCCGGTCGCAGCGGTGAATTTCCGTGGGGCGCTGGACAGCGACGGCTGGCCGGTGGCGATTGAAGCGGTGAGCGCCACGGAGGGACCGACCGAGGCCCTGGCGGGCAAGCAGGGCGAGAAGCTCGACCCGACGGCCCTTGAGGGACTGTCCGGCAAGTCCTATGCGATTCCCAACAAGCGTATCGCGCAGATCTATGTGAAGGGCCCGGTGATGCTGGGCTACTGGCGTTCGGTGGGCAATTCGCTGAATGACTTTTTCTACGAATCTTTCCTGGATGAACTGGCCGACAAGGGTGGCAAGGACCCGTTCGAGTTGCGCCTGCATCTGTTGCGGGATAACCAGCGGCTGACCACCCTGCTGAAGGCGGTGGGCGAGTTGTCGGGTGGCTGGAAACGTGGGCCGTTTGTTGCCGAGGACGGCAGCAAGCGCGCACGCGGGGTGGCGATGGCGTCACCGTTCGGCACCCAGACGGCGGTGATTGCCGAGGTGTCGATCGAGAACGGCCAGGTCAAGGTGCATGACATCTGGCAGGCAGTCGACCCGGGCAGCATCGTCAACCCGGCGATTGTCGAGGCGCAGGTGAATGGGGCGGTGTCGCTGGGCTTGTCCCAGGTGCTGTTGGAGGAAGCGGTGTATGTGGACGGCTTGCCTCGGGCGCGTAACTACGATTTGTACCCGGTGTTGCCGCCTTCGCGGATGGCCCGGGTGCACGTGCGCGTGATCGAGAGCGGGGAAAAAATGGGCGGTATTGGCGAACCGCCGCTGCCCGCCGTGGCGCCTGCCGTGGCCAACGCCGTCGCGGCGTTGACCGGGCAGCGCGTTCGCAGCATGCCGTTAAGCCGCCACTCCTTCACCTGACCGGGGCCTGAGCACTTATGAACAACCGTCGATTCGCAAGAACCGTTGGCTGGCTGGCGCTGCCGTGCCTGGTCGCCGCAGGCCTGCTGGCCTGGTATGTCACCCGCGAGCCTGTCTCGCCGCTGGGGGCCGAGCCCGTCGCCACGGACCCGGCGCTGGTCGCCCGAGGCGAGTATGTCGCCCGGCTCAGCGACTGTGTGGCGTGCCACAGCGTGCCCAACGGCAAGCCCTTTGCCGGTGGCCTGGAAATGGCCACGCCGCTGGGGGCGATCCACGCCACCAACGTCACGCCAGACCCGGAAACCGGCATTGGCAGCTACAGCCTCGCCGACTTCGACCGCGCGGTGCGCCAGGGTGTCGCGCCGGGTGGGCGCCGCCTGTATCCGGCGATGCCGTACCCGTCCTATGCCAAGCTCAGCGACGATGATGTGCGCGCCCTATACGCGTTCTTCATGAAGGGCGTGGCGCCGGTGCAGCAGGCCAATATCAAGAGTTCGATCCCGTGGCCATTGAATATGCGGTGGCCGATCGCGCTGTGGAATGGCGTGTTTACCGACAGCAAGCCGTATGTCGCGAAGGCCGGGAAGGATGAACTGTGGAACCGGGGGGCCTACATCGTGCAGGGCCCGGGGCATTGCGGCAGTTGCCACACGCCACGGGGCCTGGCCTTCAACGAAAAGGCTCTGGATGAAAGTGGCAAGCCGTACCTGGCCGGTGGCTTGCTCGACGGCTGGTACGCACCGAGCCTGCGGGATGATCCCAACACCGGCCTGGGGCGCTGGAGCGAGCCGGAAGTGGTGCAGTTCCTCAAGACCGGTCGCAACAAACATGCGGTGGTTTATGGCTCGATGACCGAGGCGTTCAACAACTCCACGCAGTTCATGAGCGACGATGACCTGGCGGCGATTGCGCGCTATCTGCGGTCGTTGCCGGGCGACGAGCAGCGCGACGGTGCGGCCTGGCAGTATCAGGCGGTGTCGGCTGCGCAACGCCTGGATGCGCCGGGTGCGCATACCTATGTGACCCGCTGCGCCTCGTGCCACGGGCTGGAAGGCAAAGGGCAACCGGACTGGATGCCGCCGCTGGCCGGCGCCACCTCCGCACTGGCCAAGGAGGACGCCTCGGCGATCAACATCACCCTCAATGGCTCGCAGCGCGTAGTGGCGGCCAATGTGGCGGACGCTTATCGCATGCCGGCGTTCCGTGAGCAGTTGTCGGACCAGGAGATTGCTGAAGTGCTGACGTTTGTGCGCGGCACCTGGGGCAATCAGGGTGGGGCGGTGGATGCCAAGGCGGTGGGCAAGTTGCGTGAGCACACGGGCCCGGCGAGCAGTAGCCCGATCATTCTGCAAATGCGCTGAGGGAAATGCGCCTTGTGAGGGAGGCGCTTTGTGTAGGAACTGCTTTATGTGGGAGCGGGCTTGCTCGCGAAGAAACTGAGAGCGCCCCGTTGAATCAGGATGTTCGCGTTTTCGTTTACGACCTTCGCGAGCCAACCCGCCCCCCCATTTTGGTTCTTGTCCCCTTTGTTTTTTCTTTTGCTTCACCAC
>NZ_JACARZ010000114.1:0-49539 GCF_013386315.1 Pseudomonas sp. P7779
AAGCTCCCTTGCCACAGCAAACTCCCCCCCACAGCAAGCTCCCTTGCCACAGGGATAAAGTTATGGGGCCTTGAACACAACCTGCTGCACATCGACCTTTTTCGGGATCAGGCCGTTGGCAAAAAACGCGTCGGCCGTACGTTGCTGGTTGGCGATATCCACCGCTTCCAATGGCCGGCTCGGCGTCGGCGAGCGATGCTGGAAGTAACTCTCCACCACCGCCGGCTGCAAGCCCAATGTCTTGGCCATCAGCGCGACGCTTTCATCATGCTGGTCCAGCGACAACCGCTGCGCCTGGGCAAACACCTTGAGAATTGCCGCAATCGCCTGCGGGTGCTGCTTGGCAAACGGTCCGCTGGCGATGAAGAAACTGCCCGCCGGGTTCAGCCCCTGGCCATCCCCCAGCACCTTCGCCGAACCGTCCACCACGGCCGCCGAGTAGTACGGGTCCCACACCACCCAGGCGTCGACCTTGCCTTGTTCAAACGCGGCACGGCCGTCGGAGGGCGACAGGTACACCACGTTCACGTCCTTCCACTGCAAGCCGGCACGCAGCAAACTTTTGAGGAACAGGTTGTGGGCGCTGGAACCCTTGAGCAACGCCACGCGCTTGCCCTTGAGTTCGGCCACGCTTTGCACGGTGCTGTCCTTGGGCAGCAGGATGGCTTCGGTGCGCCCGTCATTGGGCTCGACGCCGATGTAGCGAATGTCGATGCCGGCAGCCTGGGCGAAGATCGGCGGGATGTCGCCGATATTGCCGATGTCGATGCTGCCGCCATTTAGGGCTTCGATCAGCGGCGGGCCGCCGAGGAATTCGATCCACTCGACCTTGGTGCCCGGCAACCCTTGCTCGAACAGGTGATGCTCACGGGCGAGCACCATGCTCACCGAGCTTTTCTGGTAGCCGACGCGCAGGGTGGCCGGTTCTGCCGCCAGCAGCGGCCCGGCGCACAGTGCCAGCAGTGTGGCTGCGATGAACTTGCGCATCAGAGACTCTCCTTGACCTTGGCCGCGACGTCCGCCGGCACCCACTGCTGCCAGACCTGCGGCTGTTCTTTCAGGAACGCTTCGGCCACCTGGCGCGGCGCGGTACGTTTCTCGGCCATTTGCGCGAGGATGCCGTTGAGCAGGTCAATCGGCAGGTCGACTTTTTCAAAGAACGTCACCAGTTGCGGGTACTGCGCCTTGAACGGCGCCGACACGCCAATCGCCAGGTGCGCTGGCATCGAACGAGTACCGATGGGGTGCGGGTTGTTGGCGTCGGCCAGGGTCTTCCAGGCTTCGGCGTTGAACGGTGGTTCTTCCAGTTTGATCAACTTGAAGCGCCCCAGCAGTGGCGTCGGCGACCAGTAGTAGAACAGCACCGGCTTGCCGCGACGGATCGAGGATGCAACCTCGGCATCCAGCGCCGCGCCGGAGCCGGTACGGAAGTTGACGTAGCTGTCGGCCAGGCCATAGGCCTTGAGTTTCTGGCTGTTGACGATCTCCGAGGTCCAGCCGGTGGGGCTGTTGAGGAAGCGCCCACGGGTCGGGTCTTCGGGGTCGCGGAACACGTCTTTGTAGCGGGCCAGGTCGGCGACGGATTTAAGCTCCGGGGCCAGGGGTTTGATGCCCCGTTCGGCGTCGCCCTTGATCACGTATTCCGGCACCCACCAGCCTTCGGTAGCGCCTTTGACGGTGTCGCCCAGGCCGAACACCTTGCCTTCGCTTTCGGCCTTGACCCACGCCGGACTGCGCCCGGCCCACTCTTCGCCGATCACCTGGATATCGTCCTTGGCCAGGGCGGCCTCCAGGCTCACGGTGCTGCCGGGCAAGGTGTCGGTGGGCAGGCCATAGCCTTTCTCGACGATCAGGCGCAGCACTTCGGTGATCAGGCTGCCGCTTTCCCAGGTGATGTCACCGAAGTGGATCGGTTTGGCAGGTTCGGCGGCCGTGGCTGATTGTGCCAGGACGGTGAGTGCCAATAGCGAGCCACCGAGCAGGTTCTTGATTGTTTTCATGTGTTACCTCGTGGTGATTCCATGAAGAGTGCTCTTGTGGCGAGGGAGCTTGCTCCCGCTGGACTGCGCAGCAGGCCCAAAGTGCTTGGGGCCGCTACGCGCCCCAGCGGGAGCAAGCTCCCTCGCCACAGGTTTTGCATCAGGGTTTAAAAGTCATAACTGAGCCGCGTGTAGTAAAACGCCCCTTCCGGCGCCGTCGGCGACAGGTAGCTGTATTGCTGGCCCGGGGTCTGGCGCAAACGGGTGTTGTAGTCGTCAGGCTTGCTGTCGAACAGGTTGTTGACGCCCACCGACACCCGCAGTTGTTTGGTGAAGGCGTAGTTCACGTCCAGGTCGGTGGTCCATTGCGCACTGAAGGTCTGGTCGTACTGGGCGTTGGCTTCGCTGGAGGCGTATTTGCGGTACTTGCCGTAACGGGTTTCGTTGAGGGCGATGGTCCATTGGTTGAGCTTGTGGACCGCGCCAAACACCAGCTTGTCTTCCGGGTAACCGTGCTCCAGGAAGCCACGGGATTCACGGGTCAGCACTTCGAAGCCGTTGGGGTTTTCGTGGACCTTCTCGATGGTGGTGCGGGCCTTGGTGTAGCCCGCCGACAGGTTCAGGTTGCCGAACTGCTCAAGGTCCAGGTTGTACTTGCCCACGATGTCGACGCCACGGGTGCGGGTGTCGGCGGCGTTGGTCATGAACTGCGCCCAGGAGTACTGGCCGTAGCCGGCGTCCTTGAGGATCTGCTCGGCCAGCGGCCCGGAAATGCCACCGCTGAACAGCAGGCGGTCACGAATCGAGATCTGGTAGGCGTCGATGGTCAGCGAGGCCTGGTCGGTTGGGCGCAGCACCAGGCCCAGGGAGAAGTTGGTGGACTTCTCGGGCTTCAGCGGCTGCGCACCGAGGGCACGGGCGGCCGGGTTGTCGGCCGGCAGCATGCGGGTCAGCACCGGGTTGCCGTTGGCGTCGAGGTTGGTGGTGGTGGTCCAGGAGGTGCCGATCTGGCCCAGGCTGGGCGCGTGGTAGGCATTGTTGACCGTGGCCCGCAGGCCGACTTTCGGGGTGAAGTCATAGCGCGCCGAGAGTTTGCCGGTGGTGGCTGAACCGAAGTCCGAGTAGTGCTCGGTACGCCCGGCAATGCCCACCTGGAGCTTGTCGGTGACCTGGTTTTCCAGGCCGAAATACACGCCGCCCACATCACGCTTGAAGGTGCCGGCGTCATCCGGGGTCAGGCCCGAAGCCTGCACCGCGCCAACCTGCACGCCGTCGATGCCACCGTAGGAATAGGAATCGTAGTCGCCGGCCTCCAGCCGGTATTGCTCATGCCGGTAGGCGACGCCCGCCGACACGGTGAGTGGATGGCTCGACCAGTCGACGTTCAGATCCTTGGCGTAATCCAGGGTGATGTTGGTCTGGTCGTTGACCAGGGTGGCGACGTTGAACTTGGTCGGGCTGTTGATCCCGTAGCTCGGGTTGACGGTGTTGAAAGCCAGTTCGTCGTGCTCGTCGCGGCCATAGGTGGCGCTCAAATCGAAGCGGCCGATGCTCTCGTCTTCATAGCGGGTGCCGACGGTGACGGCGCCGTCTTCATAGCGATAGCGGTATTTCGGGATGGTGCCGTTGGGGTAGATCCCGGCCACGTTGTTCGGGCTGCTGGCCAGCAGCGGCGGCGTGTTGTTTACCGAAGTGTCCTGGCCGAAGGTGGCGAAACTGTAGAGGCGCCATTGGTCGTTCAGGCCGATTTCGGCGTTGGCCGCCAAGTTGTATTTGTCGCGCCCGGCACCGCCCCAGCGCGGGTCTTGTACCTGGCCGTCGGCGACGTATTTGTCGCCGATGTCATCGGGTTTGTTGTTCAGGGTATTGAAGCTCAGGGTCAGGAAACCATCCCCCGGCAAGCCGATGCCGTACCAGCCATCGGTGGTTTTGCTGAAGCCGTCGCCCTGGGCGTATTTGCCCAGTTGGGTGTTGATGCCGCCACCGCTGTCGCGCTCCTTGAGCACGATGTTGACCACCCCCGCCACCGCGTCCGAACCGTATTGCGCCGAGGCACCGTCGCGCAGCACTTCGACGTGGTCGATGGCGCTGATGGGGATCATGTCGAGGTCCACCGGCTGCGCGCCAATGAACGGCACGCCACCGGAAATGTTCACCACCGCCGAGGTGTGCCGGCGCTTGCCGTTGATCAGCACCAGGGTCTGGTCCGGGGACAAGCCGCGCAGGGAGGCGCCTTTCGGATCCTGGCCGCGGGTGGCGCTGTTGTTCTGCGGAAAGTTGAACGAGGGCAGCAGTTGGAACAGCGCCTGGTTGAGGCTGGTGGCGCCGGTTTGCTTGAGTTCTTCGGCGTTGATCACATCCACCGGGGCGCTGCTGGTGAGGGCCGTGGCGTCGCTGCGACGGGTACCGATGGCGACCACACGGTCGAGGGTCGGCGCCTGGGCTTCGGCGGTTTGCGCCTTGATGCTGTTGCTGGCAGGCGCGACTTTGGCGCCTTCCTTGATGATGAATGCACCGTCCGGGCTGACCTGGACTTGCAGGCCGGTGCCCTTGAGCGCGGCGTCTACCGCCTGTTGCGCCGACAGCGAACCGTCGACCCGCGCCGAGGAATAGTTGCCCAATTGTGGCGTGAAGGAAATCACCTGGCCGCTCTGGCGGCTGATGTTCAGCAGCACTTCATCCAGCGGGCCGGGCGCGATGTGGTAGACCTGCCGCGCCTCTTCGGCGCTGGCAGCGAAAGACAGGAACAGACTGGCCAACGGCACCAGGGCAAAGGTTCGAAGCGGTGTACGGTTGAATGGGCTCACGTTGGCTCCCCCCAAGGAAACTCCTGAGCGCTGCTCCCCGCAGCGCTTACGGGAGTGATGTGGGATGGCCGGGGGAAAACTTGCAGATCGTTTGGTTATGGCGTTAGAACCGACATTCGGAAACGACGCGGTCAACTGTGGGAGCTGTCGAGCTTTAGCGAGGCTGCGATGGTATCGCTGCGGTACATCTGAGAGGCCGAGGTGCTCGCATCGCAGGCAAGCCAGCTCCCACATTGACCGAGGTGAACCGTTTTCAGGTGGCACTGACGGTCACCCACAACCCGGTCCGGCGGGTGATGTGGATCGGCAGGGTGCGTGCCAGGGTGTCGAGGATCTGGTCGGGATTGTCGAGGCGGTACAGGCCGCTGACCCGCAACTCTGCCACCGCCGGATCGAGGCGCAGCACACCGTTGTGATACGGGCGCAGTGCGTCGATCACTTCCACCAGCGGGCGGTCGCGCACTTGCAGGAAACCGTCGATCCACGCCGTCGCCCCCGAGGAACTGGCCAGCACCGGGCCGAAGCCGAAGCGGTCATAAGTCACCTCGTGCCCGGCCTCCAGTTGCAGGCGTTCACCGTTCTGGCCGTCGATCTCCAGGACACCGTTGAGCGCCACCACATGGCCCTGCCCTTCGCGCTCGCGCAGCAACAGGCGATTGCCCAAGGCATGCAGTCGAGCTTGATCGGTCTGGATGAAAAACGGTCGGTTGCTGTCCCTGGCAATCTTCACCAGCAACTCGCCATCGCGCAGGCGCACCAAGCGGTGTTGCGGGTCGAACTGGATGTCGGCGGCACTGCGGGCGTTGAGCAGTAACTCGCTGCCATCGGCCAGCGCTACAGTGCGCCGTTCGCCGGTGCCGGTGCGGATATCGGCGGTCAAATCCTCCACCACCGGCCGGGCCAGCCAACCGGCGCCCAGCATCAGGCCAGCGCCCACCAGGGCGCCGCGCAATACGGTGCGGCGGCTGGATGGCGCGTCCAGTGCCTGCTGCAATACCTTGCCGCTGACGCCTTGGGTCTGCGGAATTTGAAACACACCGAGGCGGGTTTCCAGTTGTTGGCACAAGGCTTCGTGACGCGGGTCTGCGGCGCGCCACTGATGGTAACGCTGCCAGTCGGCGGCACTCGCCTCGCCGGAGCGCAGCAACACCACCCAGCGAGTGGCGCTGTCGATCAGTTCGTCGCTCATTCCAGGCACAGCCGCAGGCAGCGGTTGACGGCACGGGTCATGTAGTCGCTGACCGAGCGTTGGGAAATGCCCAGCTCGGCCGCGATTTCCGGGTAGGTCAGGCCATTGAGTTGCGACAGCAGAAAGGTCGCCTTGACCTTGGCCGGCAAGCCGTCGAGCAACTGGTCGATGGCCTGCAGGGCTTCGAGCATCTGCGCCAAATCCTCAGGGGATGACGCGGGCGAGGTTTCGTCCTGGTCGAGGGCGTCGAGGTAAGCGCGCTCCAAGTCACGGCGACGCCACAGCTGGTACATCAGGCGTTGGGCAATGGTGGTGAGCAAGGCGCGTGGCTGGCGGATCGGCGCCACGCCCGGGGAACTCAGGAGCTGGACGAAGGTGTCGGCGGCGATGTCTTCGGCGTGGGCACGGGAATCGAGATGGCGGTGCAAACGGCCGCACAGCCAGTCGTAATGACTGCGGAATAATCCGCCCACGTAATCGCTGTGAGAAGTGTCGGCGCCGGACATAGTGGCTCCATCTGAGTAGGTTGCGCGTTATGTCCGGTGTTCCGGTGGAGCGATCCTAGCAAGGCTGCTTATTCTTTAATAATATTTAAAAGGTATTTTTATATAACCGATCGTTCACACGCTCTGCGTGGGAATCCCGCCTTGGACGCTCTGCGTCTGCTTTGAAATCGTGAGACAGAGCGTCACAGGATGCATTCCCACGCGGAGCGTGGGAACGATCATTGGAGGCGTGGATAACCCAAGGCTTCAGCCTGCTGCCGGTAATCCAGCAGCACCTGGTAATCCGCTTCGGTGGCGGGCAGCACTTCGTGTACGCCGAGGGTTTGCACCACTTCGGGCAGATCCTGCAAGGCCAGGTTCATGACCTCCCGCAGGTGTTCACTTGAGCCCGGCGCGCTGATGTAAGGCAGCGTCGGGCTGGGCGCGCTGCGGGTGACGATCCGCAGCCCGGCCACTTCCTCTGGCGCAAAACGGGCGAGGTAGTCGTAGGTCACGCTGTCGATGGCGGCAAGGTCGGCGCGGTTTTCCCGCAGCCAGCGCAGGCTTTCGCGATGGGCGCCGCTGATGCCGACTTCGGCAAAGAACCGACCGCCCTGCTGCAGCGGCGCCAGGCGTTCGCGCAGCAGGTTCATGCCGCTGTTGGAGTCATGGCCGTTGATCACACCGCGGCTGTCTTGGAAGTCCGCCAAGGCAACGCGGGGATTGTCGTCGCGGGTCAGCAGCAGGCTGCAATGCTGGCCGCCGCTGCTGTGGGGCAGTTCGTAGCGCGGGCGGCCAATCACCTGGACTTGCCCGCGCAGCTCGGTCATCAGCGGGTAGCCGCAGGTTTGCGTCAGCAGCAATTGCGGGGCACGCCACAGGCTGCGCAGGTCGAGATGATCAGCCTTGCGGCGGGTCGCGCCCAGGCGCTCAAGGATGCGCGAAAGCCAGCGCTCATTGGCCTGTTGCACCTGCTGCGGCGCCACGTACATCAGCAGTTCGGCGTAGCGGTCACTCATGGTCGTCTCTCAAGCAAAGGGGTGCCGTGGGCTGTCGATGGCCTTGAGCCCGTGACGGCCGATCAACTGGCCGTAACCCTGCACCAGGAACCCGCCGCTGCGCGCCACCCATTGTTCGCGGCGCGCGCGGTACACGGTGGGCAGCAAATACCACGGCAGCTTCGGCAAGTCGTGATGCACCAGGTGCAGGTTGTTGTTGAGGAACAGCCAGGTCCACGGCCAGGCGGCTTCGTTAAGCACCGTGCGCTGTTCCGGTTGTGGGTGCGGGCGATGCTCATAGTAGGAACGGATCGCCGCCACCGACAAGGCCGGCACGCTGACCAGCGCCACGTAGTGCCACACCGGCAGCACGCTGTAGTGGGCGATGAAGGTCAGCATCAGCACGGTCACGGTGCCATGGCTCAGCCACATCAGCCACGCCTGGCGCTGGCCTTTGCGCAGGCGTCTGACCTCGTTGCGCGCCAGCTTCCACAGCGCCAGCGGCGAACCCAACAGGAAGCGCCCCAGGACGGTCTTGGTCAGCCAATGCAAGGTGCGCTCGAACAGCGAACTGTCATCCCACTGCCGCTGATTCAGGTAGCGGCTTTCCGGGTCGACACCGGGCACCGTCAGGTCTTCGTCGTTGTGGTGCACCAGGTGGCAGTTGCGGTACAGGGTGTAGGGGTACCAGACGGCAAACGGTGCGTAGCCGAGGAGTTTGTTCAAAGCAGTGAAGCGCGTGGGATGGCCGTGCAGCAGTTCGTGTTGCAGGGACATCCACAGCGTCACGAGCGGGATCAACAGTGCGGTACTCAGCCACAGGCCAAGCCAGTGGCTGGCGAGGATCACCGCAAACCAGCCGGCATAGACGCCGATCAACAGCAGCCAGGTCGGCCACTCGGTGCGGGCGGTAAAGGTCTGGGCCAGGGCTTCGATTTCCCGGCGCTGGGTTTCATCAAGGTAGTTGGACATCGGCAGCTCAGGGCAGGCGTGGCCGACGAAAAAGTCGGCTTCATCCTGCTCTGTGCAATGGGGCGGGAAAATCTTGCAGATCGTTTGGTGCTTAGCTTAGAACTTAATGACCGAACAGGTTGCTGTCGGTTTTCTTGGCCTTTTTCTCGGCGCGTTTTTCATCGGCGGTCTTTGCCGGTTTCTTCTTGTCAGCTTTCTTGGAATTCAGACCTTTGGCCATGATGCGTGCTCCACTTACAGGGGATGTAACACTGGGTATAACACCGATTGCCCAACAGAAGGCGCTTTGCCCGACTTATAATCTGCACCCCCTGGATTCGCGTGTTTGAAAACCATGCCCGAGTTGCACATCGACCGACTGGCAGAGCCGTTGTGGCCGCTGCTGAACAAGTTCTACCGCAGCCATAACTCACCGATGAAGGCCCTCAAGGGTGGCCAGTTGTGGGTGGCTAGGGGCAGCGAGGTTGTCGCGGGCCTGTGCCTGACGCCGGTGGTGGGTGGGCAGTGGTTGACCGGGCTGTTTGTCGACCCGGCGCTGCGTGGCCAGGGGCTGGCGGCGCAATTGATCCGCGCCTCGGTCGCAAGCGTTGAAGGCACGGTGTGGCTGCTGTGCCATCCGGACCTGGAAGGCTTTTATCAACGCCAGGGTTTTACCCAGGACACGTTGCTGCCGCAGTCCTTGTCGGAGCGCCTGGTGCGCTACAAACGCAACAAGCCGATGATCGCCATGGGCTTAGAACCGTTGGTGAGGTCGACCTTCAATAAAGTGTGATCAGCCGTTGTGGGCCCCATGCTAGCCTCGGCGGCACCAGCGGCCTATTACAGGATGATCATGAAAGCGACCCTTGCAGCCTTATCCCTTGCAGCCCTCCTCGCCCCGGCCTTGAGCCAGGCAGCCGAAGCGCCGGTTTCCGCCGAGCAGTATGCAACCGTGCTCGCCGGCAGTTGGCGCGTGCCTGCCAACAGCGCGCGCGATATTTATCGCCACCCGCAGCAGACCCTGGAATTCTTTGGCCTGCGGGCCGACCAGACCCTGATCGAAATCACCCCCGGTGGTGGCTGGTACAGCGAGCTGCTGGCGCCGCTGCTCAAGGATAACGGCCACTACATCGCTGCCGTGCAGGCGCCGAACAGCAGTGCCTACGCGCGTACATCAGAAGAAAACCTGAAAAAGAAATTCGCCGCAGACCCGGTGCATTATTCCAAGGCCGGCTTCGCCGAGTTCGACCCCAAGGCTCCAGTGCTGGGCAAGCCTGGCTCGGCCGACACCGTGCTGACCTTTCGCAACGTGCATAACTGGGTGATGGCGGATACGGCGCCGGCGATGTTCGAGGCGTTCTTCAAGGTGTTGAAACCGGGCGGCGTGCTGGGGGTGGTGGATCACCGGGCCAAGGACGGGGCATCGCTGGAAGACATCAAGCACAGCGGTTACCTGACCACCGCGTATGTGGTGAAACTGGCGACGGATGCGGGGTTCAAGCTTGAGGGGCAGAGCGAGGTGAATGCCAACCCGAAAGATACCAAGGACTACCCGGATGGGGTCTGGACCTTGCCGCCGGCGTTGACGTTGGGGGAAAAGGACAAGGCCAAGTATGTGGCGATTGGTGAGTCGGACCGGATGACGTTGCGGTTTGTGAAGCCCGCAAAATAAGCTGAATGCACGCAGAACAAATGTGGGAGCGGGCTTGCTCGCGAATGCGGTGGATCAGTCTATATCTTCGGTGACTGGCACACCGCTTTCGCGAGCAAGCCCGCTCCCACAGTTTGAGGTGTGTTTTGCCTGAGGGTTATTCGTCTGCGGTGGGATCCATATCCGGGAACATCACTTCGATAAACCCGAACTTGCTGAAATCGGTAATCCGCGACGGGTACAGCCGGCCGATCAGGTGATCGCACTCGTGCTGTACCACCCGCGCGTGAAAGCCTTCGGCAATCCGCACAATCGGCTCGCCCTTGGGGTCAAACCCTTCGTAGCGAATCTGCTGGTAACGGTCCACGGCCCCGCGCAACCCCGGCACCGACAGGCACCCTTCATAGCCTTCTTCCAGCACCGGGCTGAGCGGCGTGATCAGCGGGTTGATCAGGATGGTCTGGGGCACGGCGGGCGCGTCCGGGTAGCGTTCGCTGCTCTCGAAACCGAAGATCACCAGTTGCAGGTCCACTCCAATCTGCGGTGCGGCCAGGCCGACGCCGCCGACGTGTTCCATGGTCTGGAACATGTCATCAATCAACTGCCACAGCTCGGGGCTGTCGAACATTTCCGGCGGAACCGGCGGGGCAATGCGCAGCAGGCGCTCATCGCCCATTTTCAGGATTTCACGGATCATCGATCAGACTTCATCGGTAGTGGGCTTGAGTGAGTGGTCCCGGCCAAGGCCTGAGACATGTTGTTTGTCGTCGTGCTCGCCAAAGTCCTTTTCACCAGGATCCTTGCCTTCGGCCGACATGTGTTCGATCACCGCATTCATCTCCGCCCCCAGCAACAGCACGGCAGCCGAGATGTAGAAGTACAACAGCAGCACAATGATCGCGCCGATACTGCCATACATGGCGTTGTAGTCGGCAAAGGTTTTGACGTAGTAGCCAAACCCCAGGGAAGCGACGATCCAGACCACCACCGCCAGCACCGATCCCGGGGTGATAAAGCGAAACTTCTGTTTCACGTCAGGCATCACGTAGTACATCAACGCCACGGAGAACATCAACAGGATGACGATCAGCGGCCAACGCAGGATGGTCCACAGGGTGACCACGAATTCCTGCATGCCGATCTGCCCCGCCAGCCATTCCATCACCTGGGGCCCGAGCACCATCAAGGCGGCGGCGGCCAACAGCATGCCGGCGAAGCCTACGGTGTAGAAAATCGACAGCGGGAAGCGCTTCCAGATCGGTCGGCCTTCCACCACGTCATAGGCGGCATTCATCGCACTCATCATCAGGCGCACACCCGCCGAGGCGGTGTACAGCGCGATCACGATACCCACCGACAACAGGCCACCCTTGGATTGCTGCAACTGGTCGATCACCGGGTTGACCTGCTCCAGGGCCTGGGGCGGCAATACCAGTTCCGATTGCATGCGCAGCCAGGTGAAGAAGTCCGGCAGGTGCAGGAAACCGATCAGGGCAATCAGGAACAGCAGGAAGGGAAACAGCGAGAACAGCATCTGGTAGGCCAGCGCCGAGGCGTACGTAGGCATCTCGTCATCGAGGAACTCTGTGACAGTGCGCACCAGCACTTTGTGCAGGGGCAAGCCTTGTAATACCGGAAAAATCATAGCGTCTCCTTTCGCCGCAAAAAGTTGAGTTCGTGGGCGACTCAGGGGCCGTTTTCTACATCAAGGTAGCTTATTTGGCGACCTTGAAACAATTTCCAAACTTTAATCACTGCAGGTGACACAAAAACGGCCATCCGTGGATGGCCGTCGGGCTGCTGGAGTGCAGGCAGCCAGGTCGGGACTATTTGACCGCTTTCTTTACTGCGTCCTTGGTGTCGCCGACTGCTTTTTGCACTTCACCTTTCTTTTCCTGAACCACGCCTTCAGCCCGCAACTTGTCGTTGCCGGTGACTTTGCCAACACCTTGCTTGATGTTGCCTACGGCTTCGTTCGCCAAACCTTTTGCCTTATCCGATGTGCTACTCATGGTATTTCTCCTGGGAACAATCAAGGATTTTGGTCACTACGTAAACGTTGACCCTTGGCCTTTCCAGAGAGTTTCAATTATTTTTTCAGCGGCATTTCATCGCGCCGTACAGGTTTGGCTTTATGTTTTGCGGCCAACCCACGAGAATGCCGGGCACATCCAGGCGCAAGCGCTGGGTAACAGATCCCGTAGGAAGGTTATGAAACTCAATAAAGCACAGGCCATTGCCCGCAGAAACCAGGAACTGGGCGGTGCCGTACTCGGTGTCAACAACTGCCACTTCACCGACCTGGACCGCAAACGCAACATCTGGTGGTTCGACCTGCCGGTGGGCCGGATTGCCGTGGGCCAGTACGAGTGGATCCACTTGTTGATGCACAACGCCGAGAGCGACCAGTTGCTGCACTTGAAGGTGCCAACGGTGTTTTTGCGCGAGAAGCTGGAAGGCCTGGTGGTGCGCAATGCCGGCAAGCGCAAGCCGGAGATTACCCTGGAGCTGAGTGCCGACAAGGACTCGTTCCTCAAGGACGTACGCCCGGCCGGTGCCGGTGTGAGCTTCGCGCAGTTCGCACTGTAGGAATATGGTAAAAACTGTGGGAGCGGGCTTGCTCGCGAATGCGGTGTGTCAGTAACCGGTATATCACTGGCACACCGCTTTCGCGAGCAAGCCCGCTCCCACATTTGGATTGCATTTCAATGCGGGAAAATCAGCGTTCAATAAAAAGCCCCGCATCTGCGGGGCTTTTTGTTGGGGGCCGAGTTACTTCTTCAAACCCAGCTTTTTCAGTTCTTCATCCCGCAGTTCGCGGCGCAGGATCTTGCCCACGTTGGTAGTCGGCAGCGCATCGCGGAATTCCACGGCCTTGGGCACCTTGTAGCCGGTGACGTTGGCGCGCATGTGCTCCATCACCTGGTCTTTGGTCAGGCTGGCACCCGGCTTGACCACGATGAAGATCTTGATGTGTTCCCCGGACTTCTCGTCCGGCACACCAATGGCCGCGCATTGCAGCACGCCCGGCAGGGTCGCCAGCACGTCTTCCAGCTCGTTGGGGTAGACGTTGAAACCGGAGACCAGAATCATGTCCTTCTTGCGGTCGACAATGCGCATGTAGCCATCCGGCTGGATGATCGCGATGTCACCGGTCTTCAGCCAGCCTTCGCTGTCGAGAATCTCGGCGGTGGCGTCTTCGCGCTGCCAGTAGCCCTTCATCACTTGCGGGCCCTTGACGCACAACTCGCCCACTTCACCCAGCGCCAGTTCGACGCCGTCATCGGTGATGACCTTGCACAGGGTCGACGGCACCGGAATGCCGATGGTGCCGATCTGGATGTTCTGGATCGGGTTCACGGTGGCCACCGGGCTGGTTTCGGTCATGCCGTAACCTTCGCAGATGGAGCAGCCGGTGACCGCTTTCCAGCGCTCGGCCGCCGCCAGTTGCAGGGCCATGCCGCCTGACAGGGTGACCTTCAGCGCCGAGAAATCCAGCTTGCGGAAGGCATCGTTGTTGCACAGGGCAACAAACAGGGTGTTCAGGCCGACAAAGCCGCTGAACTTCCACTTCGACAGTTCCTTGACCATCGCCGACAGGTCGCGCGGGTTGCTGATCAGGATGTTGTGGTTGCCGATCAGCATCATCGCCATGCAATGAAAGGTGAAGGCATAGATGTGGTACAGCGGCAGCGGGGTGATCAGGATCTCGCAGCCTTCATTGAGGTTGGAGCCCATCAGCGCCTTGCACTGCAGCATGTTGGCGACGAGGTTGCGGTGGGTCAGCATCGCGCCTTTGGCCACGCCGGTGGTGCCGCCGGTGTATTGCAATACGGCGACTTCGTCGCTGGCGGGGCTGACTTCGTTCACCGGCTGGCCGTGGCCCTTGGCCAATACGTCGTTGAACTTGATCGCCTTGGGCAAGTGATAGGCCGGGACCATCTTCTTCACGTACTTGATGACGCTGTTGATCAGCAGGCGCTTGAGCGGCGGCAACAGGTCGGCGACTTCGGTGACGATCACGTGCCTGACGGAAGTCTTGGGCACGACTTTTTCAGCCAGGTGCGCCATGTTGGCCAGGCAGACCAGGGCCTTGGCACCGGAGTCGTTGAATTGGTGTTCCATTTCCCGCGCGGTGTACAGCGGGTTGGTGTTGACCACGATCAAGCCGGCACGGATGGCACCGAATACGGCGACCGGGTATTGCAGGACGTTGGGCAGTTGCACGGCGATTCGATCACCGGGCTGCAAGTCGGTATGCTGTTGCAGGTAAGCGGCGAAGGCGCCGGACAGTTCGTACAGTTCACCGTAGGTGATTGTCTTGCCCAGGTTGCTGAAAGCCGGTTTGTTGGCGAAGCGTTGGCAGGACTGCTTCAGTACCGCCTGAATATTCGGATACTCGTCTGGATTGATTTCTGCAGCAATCCCGGCGGGGTACTTATCCTTCCAAAAGTCTTCGATCATGGAAGCCCACTCCTCAGCGACGCGAATTCATTCATCGCATTTGATGCGATTATTATTTGTTTGTTTTTGGGTGAGTCTGGCGGTTAAAAGCAGGCCAAGAGGTCACAAAGCGCGCCGAGAGTAGCAGCTTTGCCAAGGGCCGCCTAGAGCCAAAAGAGGCCCCTACGGTCATAAACATGACTCAAGAATATCCAATGGTCATTTTTAGAGCAAAGATTCTATAAGCCAAGAAAGGGCTCTGGAATGGGCTTCTACGCATTTAAACTGAATGAATAAAAACCAAATGTGGGAGCGGGCTTGCTCGCGAAAGCGCAGTGTCAGTCACAGGATATGTCGACTGGTACACCGCTTTCGCGAGCAAGCCCGCTCCCACATTTTTTGACCTTATTTCAAATCAGGCTATGTCGCGCAATTCGCGCCGCAGGATCTTGCCCACCGGCGTCATCGGCAACGACTCACGCAACACAATATGCTTGGGCACCTTGTAGCCGGTGAAGTTGGCCTTGCAGTAGGTCTTCAGCTCTTCAAGGCTCACGCCCTGGGCACGGGCCACCACAAACAGCTTCACCGCCTCGCCGGTACGCTCGTCCGGTACGCCGATCACCGCGCAGCTGGCCACCGCCGGATGCGCCATCACCACGTCTTCGATCTCGTTGGGGTACACGTTGAACCCCGAGACGATGATCAGATCCTTCTTGCGATCAACGATGCGCACAAAGCCGTCCGGGTCGATCACCGCGATATCGCCGGTCTTGAGCCAGCCTTCGGCGTCCAGGGTCTCGGCAGTGGCCACCGGCTGCTGCCAGTAGCCCTTCATCACTTGCGGGCCCTTGATGCAGAGCTCGCCCCGCTCGCCCAGCGGCAGCTCCGCGCCGTTGTCGTCGATGATCTTCATCGCCGTGCCCGGCACCGGAATGCCCACGGTGCCCAGCTTCGATTTGCCGCCATAGGGGTTGGTGCTGGCCACCGGTGAGGTTTCGGTCAAGCCGTAGCCTTCACCAATCGCACAGCCGGTCAGTTGCTGCCAGCGCTCGGCCGTGGCCTTGACCAGTGCGGTGCCGCCGGAGTTGGTGAGCTTGAGGTGGGAGAAATCCAGGCTCTTGAAGTCCGGGTGGTCCATCAAGGCCACGAACAGGGTGTTGAGCCCCAGCAGCCCGGTGAAGCGCCACTTTTTCAGCTCCTTGATAAAGCCGCCGATGTCCCGGGGATTGGTGATCAGCACGTTGTGGTTGCCCGACACCATCATGCACATGCAATTCGCGGTGAAGGCATAGATGTGGTACAGCGGCAGCGGCGCCACCATCACCTCCTGCCCCTCCTTGATAAGCGGATGGCCGTCGTCCCCCAGTTGCGACATGCACGCCCGCACTTGCTGCATGTTGGCCACCAGGTTGCTGTGGGTAAGCATTGCGCCCTTGGCCAGGCCGGTGGTGCCGCCGGTGTATTGCAGCACCGCGATGTCGTCGAGGGTCACCGGGTGGCGGTTGAGTGCCTGGCCGGCGCCCATGCGCAGGGCGCGCTTGAAGGAGATGGCTTGCGGCAGGTTATAGGCCGGGACCATCTTCTTCACCTTGTCGACCACGGTGTTGATCAGCCAGCCCTTGGCGGCGGGCATGAAGTCGCCCATCTTCGCTTCGATCAGGTATTCGATCTCGGTGTCCTTGCTGACTTCTTCAACACGCGAGCCAAACAGGTTCAGGTACACCAGCGCACGAATGCCGGCATCCTTGAATTGGTGACGCATTTCCCGCGGGGTGTACAACGGGTTGGTGTTGACCACGATCAGCCCGGCGCGCAGGGCGCCGAAAACGGCAATCGGATAATGCAGGACGTTGGGCATCTGCACGGCAATGCGGTCACCCGGCTTGAGGTCGGTGTGCCACTGCAGGTAACCGGCGAACGCGGCGCTGCGCCGATCCAGCTCGGCGTAGGTCAGGGTGATCCCCATGTTGCTGAACGCCGGACGATCGGCAAAGGTCTTGCAGGAACGCTCGAAGACTTCGATCACCGATTTATAGGCTGTGAGGTCGATCTCGTTGGGAACCCCGGCTGCGCGTTTGTCATTCCAGAAATCAGGTTGCATTATTCTTGTCCTCTTACCTGAGTGGTCCGGCCGCTTTTGATGTTGCGATGAAAGCGGAGCTTTGGGGACGTTAGCAGCTATGGTCAATCAGGCAAATACAACAAGATGCGTCATTGATTGTGTGAATCTCCCCGCCAAGGCCAGCGCTGATCCAGCGGCCTGCGGTGAATGAGCTATACACTGCAACGACCCTGAGCAAAGGAAGCGCCATGAACCACACCACTTTCTGGCTGACCGCGAATGACCGCAGTCGGGTGTACGTCAACCAGTGGCTGCCGGACGGGCCGCCCAAGGCGCTGATCATGCTGGCCCACGGCATGGCCGAGCACAGTGGCCGCTATGCCCGCCTGGCCCAGGCGTTGTGCGATGCCGGCTACGGCCTGTACGCCCCCGACCAGCGCGGCCACGGGCGTACCGCCGACGAGGGCACCCTGGGGCTGTTCGCCGAGAAAGACGGCTGGAACAAGGTGGTGGGCGACCTGGCGAGCCTCAACCAGCATATCGGCCAGCAAGCGCCGGGGGTGCCGATCATCCTGCTGGGCCACAGCATGGGCAGCTACATTGCCCAGGCGTACCTGCTGCACCACAGCGCGAGCCTTAACGGGGCGATTCTCAGCGGCTCGAATTTCCAGCCGGTGGCGCTGTACGGCGCGGCCAAGGTGATTGCCCATGTCGAACGCCTGCGCCAGGGGTTGCGCGGGCGCAGTGCGCTGATTGATTTCCTGTCATTTGGATCGTTCAACAAGGCGTTCAAACCCAATCGCACCGCTTTCGACTGGCTCAGCCGTGACCCGGCCGAGGTCGACAAGTACGTCAGCGACCCGCTTTGCGGCTTCCGTTGCACCAACCAGCTGTGGATCGACCTGCTGGGCGGCTTGCAGCAAATCAGCAAAGCGTCCAATCTCGCTCAGATAGACCCGGGGCTGCCCATCCTGATAATGGGCGGTGAATGTGATCCGGTCAGTGAAGGCAAGCGTCTCAAAAGTCTGGCCAATGCGTTGCGTGAAGCCGGCTGCCAGCACCTGGAGCTGAGCATTTACCCACAGGCGCGCCACGAATTATTCAACGAAACCAACCGTGATGCGGTCACAGCCGACGTGCTGACGTGGCTGGCCCAGGCAGCAGTGCTGCGCCGCCCTACTCGCTGCGAATGATTTTTCGTTTAAAATCAATATATTAAGATTTCTGATTAGCCACAGGATGCACCAACTGATGACCCAGGTTACCAACACGCCTTACGAAGCCCTCGAAGTCGGCCAGACCGCCAGCTACAGCAAGACCGTCGAAGAGCGCGATATCCAGTTGTTCGCGGCAATGTCCGGCGACCACAACCCGGTACATCTGGACGCCGAATTCGCCAAGGCGACCATGTTCAAGGAGCGCATTGCCCACGGCATGTTCAGCGGCGCCCTGATCAGCGCGGCGGTTGCGTGCGAGTTGCCTGGGCCCGGCACGATATACATCGGCCAGCAAATGACCTTCCAGAAGCCGGTCAAAATCGGCGACACCCTGACCGTGCGTCTGGAAATCCTCGAGAAGCTGCCGAAATTCCGCGTGCGCATCGCCACCCGCGTATTCAACCAGCGCGATGAACTGGTGGTAGACGGCGAAGCCGAGATCCTCGCGCCACGCAAGCAGCAGACCGTGACCCTGACCGAACTGCCGGCCATCAGCATCGGTTGAACGAACGCCCATGAAAAAGCCCCGCATCTGCGGGGCTTTTTTATTCAGGCGGGGCTCAAGACTGAGCGCGAGCCTGGTTACGCAGGGCTTTCACCTGGTCGTGGTTGCGTTGCGCGCCGTGGAACTGACGCTCTACCAGGTCACGAATGCCCAGCAGGTTGTGCTTGTTGATCTTCTCGATCGCTTCTTTGTAAGCCTTCAGTGCGTGGTCTTCACCGCGCTCGGCTTCGTTCAGCACGGCTTCTTCGTCTTTACCGGTCACCATCGACTTCACGTCGACCCAACCACGGTGCAAGGCACCGGCGACGCTGCCGGAATCTTCCGGATCGCCACCCAGTGCTCTTACTGCGGTCTGCAGTTCGGCAGCGGCGGTACCGCAATCAACGGAACGTTTGGCAAACAGGGCTTTGAGTTCTGGGTGCTTGATGTCTTCTGCGCAGGTCTTGAAGCCTTCCTGGCCGTCTTTGCTGGTCTCGATCAGGTCGTTGAGTACGGAGATCGATTCTTTGTTGATATCAGTCATTTTTCAATTCCTTCGCGGGTTAAGAAACGTGTATTAGTAATTGCAGCGCCCGTGCCAGCTTTTGAAAAACAATTTATTACTTAAATTTCAATAAGTTAGCCAATACACAAAAATCTGTATCCGCTTTATTTGCATGATCTGTCATTTGGCCTCCATGCAGAATGCCTGTATTTTCCAAACCACCGACTCAAACACCTGAAGCCGCAATGAACCCTGAAAAACTTGAACTGCTGATCACCCGCGAAATGCCCTTCGGCAAGTACAAGGGCCGGATCATTGCCGACCTGCCCGGCCCCTACCTGAACTGGTTCGCCCGTGAAGGTTTCCCCCACGGCGAACTGGGCGGGTTGCTGGCCCTGATGCAGGAAATCGACCACAACGGTTTATCCGAACTGCTGGAACCCCTACGCGCCAAACACGGCAAGCCTGCCCCTCGTCATTAATAGAGCACGCACATGGACAGTACCCGCGACGAACCACACTGGCACGCCATCGCCCAGCGCTACGACCTGGAGCCCGGCCCGATCAACCTCGAAAACGGTTACTTCGGGCGCATGAGCCGCGCGGTACTTGAGCAGTATCAGGACAACGTCGCCTTCATCAACCGCAGCAACTCGATCCATGTGCGCCAGCGTTTCGAGCAGGGCGAAAACGTCGAGATCCGTAACCAGTTGGCGCAGTTGATGGACGCCGATCCTGAAGCCATCGCCCTCACCCGCTGCGCCTCGGATGCGTTGCAGTCGCTGATCCGCAACTACAACCGCTTGCAGCCCGGCGACCAGGTGCTGATCAGCGACCTGGAGTACGACACCGTCAAGGGCGCCATGCGCTGGCTGGCGCAGAATCGCGGCGTAGAAGTGATCGAGATTGCCCACGAACACCCGGCCAGTTTCGACAGCCTGGTGCAGACGTATCGCGATGCGTTCCTGCGCTATCCCCGCCTGAAACTGCTGGCACTGACCTACGTCACTCACCGCACCGGGCTGGTGATGCCGGTGGAGGCGATTGCCGGCGCTGCCAGGGAACATGGAATTGATGTGATCCTCGATGGCGCCCATGCGCTGGGGCAGATCGAGTTCAACCTGGCGCAGTTGGGTATCGCGTTTGCCGGTTTCAACCTGCACAAGTGGATCGGTGCGCCGTTGACCCTGGGCTTTATTTACATCGACCCACAACGCTTGGCGGACATTGATCCGGACATGGGTGAGTTTCACTATCCGGTGACCGATGTACGTGCCCGCACGCCGTACAGCACGCCGAATTTCCCGGCGCTGATGACCTTGCCGCTGGTGTTCGAAGAGCATCGGGCATTGGGCGGGTCGAAGGCCAAGGGGGCCCGCCTTAATTACCTGCGGGATTTGTGGGTGAGTGAGGTGCGGCAGTTGCCGGGGATTGAAGTGCTGACGCCGGACGACCCACGGCTGTATTGCGCGATCACGTCGTTCAAGTTCACTGACAAGCCGGATCAGCAGGTGATGGCGGACCGACTGCTCAAGGAATACAACCTCTTCACCACAACCCGCAGCGGCGCGTCGTTCGGCAGTTGTATTCGGGTGACACCAGGCTTTTTGACGTCAGCGGCGGACATTCATGCGCTGATCAAAGCCATCACCGAACTGAGCGCGATATCACTGTAGGAGCGAGCTTGCTCGCGAAGGTCGTTAACGATGACACGGGAAACCTGACACCCAGCGGTGCTCTCGGTTTTTTCGCGAGCAAGCTCGCTCCTACAGTGGGAGTGGGCCATTTTCCGCAGGCAAAAAAAAGCGGTACACCGACCAAGTGCACCGCAAAAATGCCGTAGAACACAGCAACAACGATTCGGTAAATCCAATCAGTCCAGCAGGGCCAGCGCCTCGGCGGTGGTTTCCTGGATGCGTGCCCAGTCGCCGTTCTTGACCCACTCCGGATCAAGCATCCAGCTACCGCCCACGCACATCACATTTTTCAACGCCATGTAGCTCTTGATGTTGGCCGGGCCAACCCCGCCAGTCGGGCAGAATTTCACTTCGCCAAACGGGCCGCCCAGGGCCTTGATCGCCGCCACGCCACCGCTGACTTCAGCCGGGAACAGCTTGAAACGGCGATAACCCAGGCCATAACCTTCCATGATCCCGGAGGCATTGCTGATGCCCGGCAACAGCGGAATCGAGCTGTGTACCGATGCTTCCAGCAGGTCACGGGTAATCCCGGGAGTGACGATAAATTGCGAACCGGCCACTTCGGCCGCTTCCAGCATATGACGATCCAGCACGGTACCGGCACCGGTGCACAGCTCCGGACGCTGCTCACGCAGTACCTGGATGGCCTTGAGGCCGAACTGCGAACGCAGGGTCACTTCCAGTGCGGTCAAACCACCGGCTGCCAGGGCATCGGCCAGCGGCAGGATGTCCTGTTCGCGGGCAATGGTGATCACCGGCAGGATCCGCGCCTTGGCGCAGAGGCTGTCGATCAAGGCAACTTTGTCCGCCATGGAAACGGTAGGTTGAGGGCTGTTCATCGCGGCTGATCCTTGGCTCATGGGCACCAGTAAATCTCTAGAGTAGGTTGCAAAAACGCGCGTATCGGCATGGCAGCAACGTCGTCACTGGCCAGCGCGGCGCTCAAGGTGGTCAATTTCGAGCTGCCTGAAATCGACAGCACGGTGTAGTGGGCGGTGGCCAGCAGCGCGCGACTCATGGTCAGGCGCTGGTGCGGCACGGTCGGCGCCAGCATCGGCCAGCAACGACGGCTGGCGTCCGGCTTCAACGCTTCAGCCAGGTTCGGGCTGTTGGGGAACAGCGACGCGGTGTGGCCGTCGTCGCCCATGCCCAGTACCAGCACATCAATCGCCGGCAACTCGGCCAGCAGGCGATCGGCCTGCTCGGCAGCGTCGTCAAGGGTGGCGGCGACGCTGTACAGGCTCAGGAACTTGGCCTTGGCCGCCGGGCCTTGCAGCAAATACTTCTTCAACAGGCCGGCATTGCTGTCGGCATGTTCCACCGGCACCCAGCGCTCGTCGGCCAGGGTGATGGTCACCTTGGACCAGTCCAGGCCTTGCTTGGCGAGGTTCTGGAAGAACGCCACCGGGCTGCGGCCGCCGGACACCACCAGGGTCGCCTCGCCACGGGCACTGATGGCCGCGCGCAGTTGTTCGGCCACGTCATTGGCCAAGCCATCCGCCAGCAGCACCGGGTTGCGGTACTCATGGGCAGTCACGCCCTGAGGCAGTTTCAAATCAGATATCGCCATACCAAGACCTCCCGTCCCGCGTGATCAGTGCAATCGAGCTCATTGGCCCCCAGGACCCCGCCGCGTACGGCTTGGGCGCATCACCGGATTTTTTCCACCCGGCGATCAACTGGTCACACCACTTCCACGCAGCTTCGATTTCATCTTTGCGCACAAACAGGTTCTGGTTGCCACGCATGACTTCCAGCAACAGCCGCTCGTAGGCATCGGGAATCCGTGCGCTGCGATAGGTGTCGGAAAAATTCAGTTGCAGCGGGCCGCTGCGCAGTTGCATGCCCTTGTCCAGGCCCTGCTCCTTGGTCATCACGCGCAAGGAAATCCCTTCGTCCGGTTGCAGGCGGATGATCAGTTTGTTGCTGATCTGCAAGCGCTGCTCGGGGGCGAAGATGTAGTGGGACGGTTCCTTGAAGTGGATGACGATCTGCGACAGTTTTTGCGGCATGCGCTTGCCGGTACGCAGGTAGAACGGCACCCCGGCCCAACGCCAGTTACGGATATCGGCACGCAGGGCGACGAAGGTCTCGGTGTCGCTCTGGGTGTTGGAGTTCTCTTCTTCCAGGTAACCCGGTACCGGCTTGCCGGCGCTGTAGCCGGCGATGTATTGGCCACGCACCACCTGGGTGGTCAGGCCGTCCGGGCTGATGGGCGCCAGGGCCTTGAGCACCTTGACCTTCTCGTCCCGAATACTGTCGGCAGACAGGTCGGCGGGCGGGTCCATGGCGATCAGGCACAGCAGCTGCAGCAGGTGGTTCTGGATCATGTCCCGCAGTTGCCCGGCCTTGTCGAAATAGCCCCAGCGACCTTCGATGCCTACTTGCTCGGCCACGGTGATTTCCACGTGGGAGATGTAGTTCTGGTTCCACTGGGTTTCAAACAGGCTGTTGGCAAAACGCAGGGCGATCAGGTTCTGGACGGTCTCTTTGCCCAGGTAGTGGTCGATGCGGTAGGTGCGGTTTTCCGGGAAGAACTGCGCCACGGCGTCATTGACCTTGCGCGAGGAATCCAGGTCCGAGCCGATGGGTTTTTCCAGGACCACGCGGGTATTTTCCGCCAGGCCGACCTTGGACAGGTTCTCGCAGATCGCGCCGTACACCGCCGCCGGGGTGGCGAAGTAGGCAATCAGGCGTTGTTCAGTGCCGGCGTTCTCTGCCAGGGCGACGTAGTCGTCGGCCTTCAGGAAGTCGACATGCAGGTACGTCAGGCGTGCCAGGAAACGTTGGGCGACGGTTTCGTCCAGTTCCTTGCCAACGTAGCTGCGCAATTCTTTTTCGATGTGGGCCAGGTGCTGTTGCTCGGAACCGGCCTCACGGGCCAGGGCCAGGATGCGCGTGTCTTCGTGCAGCAGGCCCGCACCATCGAGTTGATAGAGGGCAGGAAATAACTTGCGCAGCGCCAGATCACCCAAGGCGCCAAACAGGGCAAAGGTGCAGGGTTCTACGGTTATCGAAGGCATGATGTTTGTTCTTTTATCAAGTTAAGCTACAAATACCTTTTTTTAAGGCATCACTCAAGGAAAAATGTAGTAATAACCACAACATTTTCCCGAAAAACGTATTCCGAGTGGTGGTGTTCAACTACCCTCAGTAGGATAGGCCACCGCAAAGGGCCGCTCGTCGATTGGTTGACGACCCTTATTTGCATCGTCGCCCTAAGGAAACATGAATGGACCGCGTGCGAAATCTACTGGAACAGATCCAGAAACGCCTCGAAGAACTGAACAAGGCTGAACGTAAAGTCGCCGAGGTCATCCTGCTCAACCCGCAGCAGGCGACCCGCTTCTCTATCGCCGCCCTCGCCCAGGCCGCTTCGGTCAGCGAACCTACAGTGAACCGCTTCTGCCGCTCGTTCGGCGTGAGTGGTTACCCTGAACTTAAATTGCAGCTGGCGCAAAGCCTGGCCAGCGGCGCGGCGTATGTCAGCCGCGCGGTGGAGGCCGATGATAACCCGGAGGCCTACACCCAGAAGATCTTCGGCAGTGCCATCGCGTCCCTCGACAGCGCCTGCCAGGCCCTGGACCCGAACCTGATCAGCAAGGCCGTCGACCTGCTGATCCAGGCTCGGCAGATCCACTTCTTCGGCCTGGGTGCTTCGGCGCCGGTGGCCATGGACGCGCTGCACAAGTTTTTCCGTTTCAACCTGTCGGTCACGGCCCACGCCGATGTGCTGATGCAGCGGATGATCGCCTCGGTGGCCCACACCGGGGAGTTGTTCGTGATCATTTCCTACACCGGGCGTACCCGTGAACTGGTGGAAGTAGCACGTATTGCGCGGGAAAACGGCGCCTCGGTGCTGGGCGTGACCGCCGAAAATTCGCCGCTGGCCAAGGCCAGTACGGTGAGCCTGAACATTCCGTTGCCGGAAGACACCGACATCTACATGCCGATGACCTCGCGGATCATTCAGTTGACGGTGCTGGATGTACTGGCGACGGGCATGACCTTGCGTCGCGGAGTGGATTTCCAGCCGCACTTGCGCAAGATCAAAGAGAGCTTGAACGACAGCCGGTATCCGGTTGGGGATGAATTCAACTAGGCCCGAATCTACTGTGAATGTGCCGGCCTCTTCGCGAGCAAGCCCGCTCCCACATTCGACTGCATTCCAAAAGTGGAACTCGGTCTAATGTGGGAGCGGGCTTGCTCGCGAAAGCGGCATCAGCAACACCGGAACATCCGGATCAAGCCCCCGCCCGCGCCTGCAAGCTCAAATGCGCCCTCTCCCCCGGCGCCAGGCTCGCAGCAGCCATCGCCGACTCCACACACACAAACCCCGCAGCCTCGTTGAAGCTCACCCCCAGCAATGGTCGACTCCCCGGGTGCCACACCACCGTGTCGGCACTCTCGCCGGTGTCGATGCACAATTCGCGCTGCCAGGCATGGTCCTTGAGGTGCAGTTCGCCGTCGTGCTGGAACACCCGCTGACACCCACCATCGACACGCAACTCACCTTCCTGCTGGCACGCCTGGCGATTCAGCTGGTCGTAGCCCTGCGCGCCATCGAGCCCAGACAGCGCTATCTCACCAACGTTGCCAATCCGCCAATAAGCGTGCAAAGCATGGCTCAATTGGCACGGCAGCTCGTCCTGGTGCTCGGTGGCCAGGCGCAGCTCCAGAGTTTCCCCTAGGTGTGCATGCAGGTCCACTTGCCAGTCGCATAGCTGCAATTGCCAGTGCAAACGCACGCCGTCGTCGTCGGTGCTGCTGTCCAGCAATTTCCAGTCGATCAGCCGTGCCCAACCATGGGACGGCCAGGCGTTTTCGCTGGGATGGCGGCCATACCACGGCCAACACACCGGCACGCCGCCACGAATGGCGCCGACCTGCGGCCACTTGGCAGCGCACCACAGCCAGGGCTTCTGGCCCGTGGGCTGAAAGTGCAGCAATTGCGCGCCCTGGCGACTGAACACCGCCTGGCAGAGCGGGTGATCAATCACCAGCACATCGCGCATCTGGAAGCGTTCCCAGGCGAATACCGGCCGCTCGCGCAGGGATTTGAAAAAGCGTTGCAGCGGATGCTCATGCATGTGCCACGGTCCTGAATATCTTTGCAGGCGCTGGCTTGCCTGCGATGGCATCGCCTCGGTGTGGCAGATACACCGCGGGGCGCGCATCGCAGGCAAGCCAGCTCCCACACAAAAAAAAGCGGATAGCCATGGCTATCCGCAAAATGCGCACAGAGAGAAGGAGCTTATCGCAACAACGTTAGAACGTAGACTGAATTTTCAGGCCCGCTACCACCGCGTTGTCGACTTGCTTAACACCACCTGGGTTGGCGATGTATTGCAGGTTGGGACGCACGGTCAGCCAGTTGGTGACGTGGATGCCGTAGTTGAGTTCGACGTTGTATTCGGTGTTGCGCAGCGGTGCGTAACCCGATTGGTCGTAATCCGTGAAACCGCCGGCCGCGTTGAGCAACTCAGCATTTTTCTTCACGTCACTGTTGGCATGGATACGGGATACACCGATACCCACGTCATCTTTTGTACGTGCGTCGAATGGACCTTTATACACAAGCATCAGCGACTGGTAGTTGTCGACCAGGTTGGTGTCTTTGTCGTGGAAGGTGACGTTGGCCGCAATGTTCAAGCCGCGGGAAGCATCGCCATTGTGGGTGGTGAGTTGCTGTTGCAGAACGCCCCAGTAACCGCTTTTGCTGCTGCGAACGCGGAAAGCTGCGCCCGTGGTGCCAGCATCGTTACCGTTGACGTCTTCACGTACGTCGGTAGCGTCGGCGGTGCTCTTGTAGTAACCCACACGGTATTCGCCCGGCAGGCCATTGACCTTCGGCGACCAGACCAATTCAACCGGCAATACGGTGCCCTTGGTGCCGCTGCCGCTGAGCTTGAAGCCGTTGCCGTGCTCCAGTTGCGACGGGTTCTGGTTGTACGCACCGATTTGCGCATACAGCTCAGGCGTGATGTTGTACTTCACGCGGATAGCCGCCTGGCTGACGGGCCAGTTGTACCAGGTGTTTACATAGTTACCGACCTGCGAGCCACAGAACGACAGGTTCTGGAAGTCGCACGGGAAGGTGTTGAAGTCTTCGCCTTCACCGAAGTAACCGAGTTTCACGTCCAGCTTGTTGTCGAACATCTGGTGCTGAATCCAGAACTGGGTCAGACGCACCATGTGGCCTCGGCCGTCGACTTCCTGAGACGAGCTCAAGGTGCCGGCACGCGGGTCACCAATACGGTCGTTGGAAATGTTTGCGCCATTACGATTGGTCAACTGGATCTTGGCCTGGGTGTTATCCCAGCCCCACAGCTTTTGCAGGTCCAGTGCCACGCCCAGACCGAACTGGTCAGCGTAACGGGCAGTCTTGTCGTTGTTGTAGCCACCGCTGAGGTTGCCACCGACTTCACCGACGTAATCCGCCTTGATGTCGATACCTTGCTCGATCAGCTTGGTACGCTCGCCGCCCCAATCGCCGGTCATCCACTTGGAATCGGCGCTGAACGCGTCGTCCGCCATCGCATTGGCGGACAGTACCAGGGCGGCTGCTGCTGACAGTTGGCAGATCAGCCGGGTGTTGTTGTGGTGCTTTTTCATCCCTACATCCTCGTCTTTATTGTTATTAACTGTTTTTATCTAACGCGGTTTACTTCTTTGTGAGAGCAGGACTCTCACAAAAGCCCCTACACATCATTTGAAACTTCAGCGTCCCTTGAATTGAGCGACGTTGTCGGCACGGTCCTGGGCAGGCAACGAAGCGGCAGTGCCCAGGCGCTCGCCGGTCTTGGCGTCGAACAGCAACACTTTGGCCGGGTCGAACTGCAAGGTCAGGGTCTCGCCCACTTGCGGCGCCACATCGGGCGCCAGGCGGCAGCAGACCTTGGTGTCATTGATTTGCACGAACACCAGGGTGTCCGGACCGGTCGGCTCGGTGACTTGCACCTCGGCCCGAATGGTCGGCGCGCCGGTGGCTTCGGCGGCGGCCAGCACGATCTGCTCCGGGCGCAGGCCCAGGATCACTTCGCGGTCTTCAAGACCGGCATCGTTCACGTTCAATGGCAATTCACAGCGGGCCTGGCCGCTGTCCAGCAGCGCCACCAGGCGGCCGTCCTTGCGTTGCAGGCGCAGTGGAATGAAGTTCATCGGCGGCGAACCGATGAAGCTCGCCACGAACAGGTTGGCCGGGTCGTTGTAGATCTCTTTCGGCGTGCCGAACTGCTGGATGATGCCGTCCTTCATGACCGCCACTTTGTCGCCCAGGGTCATCGCTTCGATCTGATCGTGGGTGACGTAGACGGTGGTGGTTTTCAGACGCTGGTGCATCAGTTTCATTTCGGTACGCATCTCGACCCGCAGCTTGGCGTCGAGGTTGGACAGCGGTTCGTCGAACAGGTAGATCTTCGGGCGACGCGCCAGTGCACGGCCCATGGCCACACGTTGTTGCTGGCCACCGGAGAGTTGGCCCGGCTTGCGATTGAGCAGGTGCTCGATCTGCAGCAGCTTGGCCACTCGCGCCACTTCTTCATCAATCGCCGCCTGGGGCATCTTGCGAATCTTCAGGCCGAATTCGATGTTCTCGCGCACGCTCATGGTCGGGTACAGCGCGTAGGACTGGAACACCATGGCGATGTCACGATCCTTGGGGCTCATGCCGCTGACGTCCTGGTCGCCGATCATGATCGCGCCACCGGTGATGTTTTCCAGGCCGGCAATGCAATTCATCAAGGTCGATTTGCCGCAACCCGAAGGGCCGACCAGGATCAGGAACTCACCTTCCTTGATCGACAGTTCGATGTTCTTCAGGGTGTCCGGCAGGCCGGTACCGTAGGTCTTGTTTACGTTACGAAGTTCGAGCGTTGCCATGATTACCCCTTGACCGCGCCGGCCGTCAGGCCGCGCACGAAATACTTGCCTGCGACCACATAGACCAGCAGGGTCGGCAGCCCGGCGATCATCGCCGCCGCCATATCAACGTTATATTCCTTGACCCCGGTACTGGTGTTGACCAGGTTGTTCAGCGCCACCGTGATGGGCTGCGAATCACCGCTGGAGAACACCACGCCGAACAGGAAGTCGTTCCAGATCTGCGTGAACTGCCAGATCAGGCACACCATGATGATGGGTGTCGACATCGGCAGGATGATCAGGCGGAAGATCGTGAAGAACCCCGCGCCATCCAGGCGAGCCGCCTTCACCAGTGCATCGGGAATGCTGACGTAGTAGTTACGGAAGAACAGTGTAGTAAACGCCAGTCCGTAGACGATGTGCACGAACACCAGGCCCGTGGTGGTACTGGCCAGGCCCATCTTGCCGAGGGTGAACGAAGCTGGCAGCAGCACGGTCTGGAACGGCAGGAAGCAGCCGAACAGCAACAGGCCGAAGAACAACTGCGAACCACGGAAGCGCCACATCGACAGCACGTAGCCGTTCAACGCACCGATGGCGGTGGAGATCAGTACCGCCGGAACGGTGATCTTGATCGAGTTCCAGAAGTAGCCGTCAACCGTGGCCCAGGCTTTCACCCAGCCGATGCCGGTGACCACGGTGGGCCAGCTCAGCAGGTTGCCGGTGCTGATGTCTTCCGGGGTCTTGAAGCTGGTGAGCAACATGACCACCAACGGCACCAGGTACAGCAGGACAGCGAGAATCAGCACCGCGTAGATCGCGACGCGGCTCAGGCTGATGGCAGGTTTGCCAGCAAGACTAGTCATTGCGCTTGGTCCTCAGCTCGGAGTACAGGTAAGGCACGATGATCGCGAGAATCGCACCGAGCATCAGAATCGCACTGGCCGAACCCATGCCCATCTGGCCGCGGCTGAAGGTGAAGGAGTACATGAACATCGCCGGCAGGTCGGAGGAGTAACCCGGACCACCCGCCGTCATTGCAGCCACCAGGTCGAAGCTCTTGATCGCGATATGCGCCAGGATCATTACCGCACTGAAGAACACCGGGCGCAGGCTTGGCAGCACCACTTTCCAGTAGATGCGCGGCATGCTCGCGCCGTCGATCTGCGCCGCACGGATGATCGATTGATCAACACCGCGCAGGCCGGCGAGGAACATCGCCATGATGAAGCCCGAGGCTTGCCACACAGCAGCGATCACCAGGCAATACACCACACGGTCCGGGTCGATCAGCCAGTCCAGGCGAAAGCCTTCCCAGCCCCAGTCACGCAGCAGTTTGTCCAGGCCCATGCCTGGGTTGAGCAGCCATTTCCAGGCGGTACCGGTGACGATCATCGAGAGCGCCATCGGGTACAGGTAAATGGTGCGGATAAAACCTTCGCGACGGATTTTCTGGTCGAGGAAAATCGCCAGGGTCACGCCGATCACCAGGGTGATGCCGATGAACATGCCACCGAATACCGCGAGGTTCTTGCTCGCGACCCACCAGCGGTCGTTGTCGAACAAGCGCACGTATTGCGCCAGGCCTACGAACTTGTAGGTCGGCAGGAAAGTCGAGTTAGTGAACGACAGCACGAACGTCCACAGGATGTAGCCATAGAAGCCCACCAGAACGATGAACATGCTCGGCGCCAGCACCAGTTTGGGTAGCCAGCGCTGCAGTGCATCGAACGGCGAGGCTTTGCTGAACACAGCAACAGAACTCATGGGAAAATCCAGTACAGGGAAAAAGGACTACAGGAACATGCCTTGTGGGGGTTAGGGGTCCCCCCACAAGGCCATTCGGTACTAACCGTTACTTGGCCGACTTGATCGCTGCCGCGAGTTTCTTCGCGGTATCGGCAGGGTCAGCTTTCGGGTCATTGATGTAGTTGGTCACGACATCAAAGAACGCGCCTTGTACCGCCAGCGTGGTTGCCATGTTGTGGGCCATGCTTGGTTGCAGGCCGCCAGTCTTGGCATCCGCCAGGAAGTCCTTGGCAGCAGTCTGGGCGCAGGAGTCGAAGCCGTATTTGCCCATGTCTTGCAACATGTCGATACGAACCGGGATCGAGCCCTTGTTGATGCTGAAGACTTTCTGGAAGTTTTCGCTTAGCACGACCTTGGCGATGTCCTGCTGACCGGCAGCAGTGCCTTTGTCTTTCTGCTTGAAGGCTGCGAGGGAGTCGATGTTGTAGGTGAAGGCCTTGTCGGTGCCCGGGAAGGCTACGCACTCGTAGTCTTTGCCGGCGACTTTCTTGGCGGCGGTCCATTCACTCTTGGCCCAGTCACCCATGATCTGCATGCCGGCCTTGCCATTGATGACCTTGGCGGCTTCCAGGTTCCAGTCCTGGCCTTTGCCGTCGGCGTCCATGTAGGTCGCGACTTTCTTCAGCTCGGTCAGGGACTTGATCATTTCAGGGCCGGTCAGGGCTTTTTCGTCGAGGTCCACCAGGGCTTTCTTGTAACCGTCAGCCCCCATGACCGAGAGCACGACCGCTTCGAAGACGGTGCTGTCCTGCCAAGGCTGGCCGCCGTGGGCGAGCGCAATGAAGCCGGCTTTTTTCAGCTTGTCGCCAGCGGCGTAGAATTCTTCGAGGGTGGTAGGCGGTTTTTCGATACCGGCTTTCTTGAACACTTCCGGGTTGATCCACAGCCAGTTCACGCGGTGAATGTTCACCGGCACGGCCACGTAATCACCTTCGTACTTCACGGTATCGGAGACTTTCTTGTCCAGCAGGCTGTCCCACTTCTCTTCTTTGGCGGGTTCCTTCAGGACGTCGGTGTCGAGCAGCCCGGTGGACGCCCATTCCTGGATGTCGGGGCCTTTGATCTGGGCCATGCCTGGCGGGTTGCCAGCAACGGCGCGGCTTTTCAGTACGGTCATGGCAGTGGAACCGCCACCGCCGGCGACGGCACCGTCTTTCCAGGTGAAACCGTCTTTTTCAACTTGGGCCTTCAGGACATCTACTGCCGCTTTCTCGCCACCCGAGGTCCACCAATGCACAACTTCAACCGTCCCTTTCGAGTCGGCGGCAAAAGCACTGAGGGGAAACAACGAGGCAACGGAAATAGCTACGGCGAGGCGACTGATCGCTTTCATCTGAGTACCTTTTTTCTTGTTGTTATGCATGCAAGTCGGTGCTTGCGCTGCAAACGAGTTTAAACAGGGATTTTTCAGGTGCAGGTAACAAAGGGACGCCAAAATGTCACCACTTGGTGACATAGCGCCCGGTGGCCACGGCACTGGCCATGCTCGGTGACAAGGGTAGCCCCGGCAGCAAGACAGACTGCCAGGCGTGGTAGAGGTCCGGTTTGCCACCCCAGATTTTCGCGCTGGGCTGGTTTTTCGGGCTCAGTTCGTGGTGCCAACTGCCGTGGGTGCGGTCAATGAAACGGGTTTCACAGAACTCCCAGAAGCGCCGGTACCAGGTTTCGTAATGCAGCTCCCCCGTGCGTTTGAGCAGCGCCTGGGCAGCGGCACTGGCTTCGCAATGGGTCCAGTGCAGGCGCTCGCGCACCACGGGGCGCTGGCTCCAGTCGAGGGTGTAGACAATGCCGGGAGCGCCGTCGACGGCCCAGGCGTATTCACAGGCGCTGGCGAACAGGCCCTTGGCGTCGGTCACTAGCCACTCAGGGGTGACGAGCCCGGCATCCAGGCGCGCAGCCTCAAGGTGCAACACCAGTCGCGCCCATTCGAAGCCGTGGCCGGGGGTGATGCCGTAGGGACGAAAACCATCGGCCGGGTTGTCTTCGTTGTAACCACGCAGGGGTTGCCAATGGCTGTCGAAATGCTCGATCACCATGTCCCGGTTTTGCGCCGCATGGGTATGAATAATCCGCTCGACGATGCGCAGTGCCCGGTCCAGCCAGCGGGTTTCACCGGTGACATCGGCCAGGGCCAGGAAGGCTTCGGTGGCGTGCATGTTGCTGTTGGCGCCGCGATAGGCTTCTACCCCGCTCCAGTCCTGGGCGAAGGACTCGAGCATCGCGCCCTCCTCTTCGTTCCAGAAGTACTGGTCGATGATGTGGATCGCGTCGTTGAGCAAGGTTTGCGCGCCGGGCGCGCCGGCCACTACTGCGGAGCTGGCGGCCAGGGCGACAAAAGCGTGCAGGTAGGCGGCCTTGCCGGTGTTGCCGTCGCGGGCGTCGGGCGTGGCGAACCAACCGCCGTGCCGGGCATCGCGCAGCGGGCCGCTGAGGGCCACGACGCCGTGTTCCACCAGGTCGGCATAACCTGGCAGGCCCAGGCCATGAGCCATGGCAAAGCTGTGGGTCATACGGGCGGTGTTCATGGTTTCAGCGACGGCATCGGGCGGCAAAACACCGTGATCGTCGAGGTTGCCGAAGCCGTCAGGCAGCCTGGAAGCCTTGGCGAATGACAGCAGGCGCTGGCCTTCAGTGGCAAGCCAGGCGTGATGGGCAGGTGCGTTCAGCCAACTACTGGCAGGCAGTGGTTGCGTGGTCATGATTAGCCCTTTTTATTATGTGCGGGATGACGGGAGTCTAAACAAGGGCGGCGCGAGGGCAAGTAACGAAGGAGACGGGAAATGTCACCGATTGGTGACATTGATTGTGCCAGGGCCTGCAGGCGTCATGTGTAGTGACGCCTGCAGCACCTCACATCACTGCTGCCCGAGAGGGGTGATCCGGGCCGGCTGGTTGATCTGCTGCTGCAGGTTCTGCACCTGGCTTTGCAAGGCAGTGACGTTACGCGTGGTCTGGATGCGGAACACGTCGAACTCCTTGGTGGACGGACCGTCCGAAGCCGCGGCGCGGTTGTCCAGTTCGCTCTTGAGGACCACAAGGTCCTGCTCCAGGCGGGCGATGGCGGCCGTGGGGTTGCCCTGTTTTTTCAGGGCTGCGACGTCGGCGGAGAGGTCCTTGAACTCGGCGTCCCGGGACTTGAGGGTAGCCACCGCCTCCGTCAGCGCCTGGACCTGGCCCTGCAATTGCGCGTTGGCACTGGACAGCTGGGTCGTGCTGGCGGTCATCTGCTCCAGGCGCTTGTCCAGGTCAGTTGCCTGGCCGGCCACGCCCATCTGCTGCTTGCCCTGCTCCAGCAACTGGGTCTCCAGCTGCTTGATCTGCAGTTTCAGGGCCTCGCTGCCATTATTCACATTGGCTTCGCTGGCCACCACCTTGCCGGAAATATCCTGCAGGCGCCCCGCCGCTTCCTCGCTGATGCGCGCGAAGCTTTCCTGGGTCGCCACCAGTTGCTGGCCCATCAGGGAAATCTGCTGGAAGCTCCACCAGGCAAGGCCGGCGAAGGCGAACAGCAGCGCACCGACCAATGCCCACAGCGGCCCGGTACTGGCGCTCTTGACCTTGACAACCGGCGCAGGCCGGGAGCGCACGGAGGTAGCCGGCGTGGGCTCGAAATCATCGTCGTCCGAGGTGTCGGCCCGCAGGCTGGGAACGTTGTCGAAGTCGTCGTTAGCATCGTTACGCATGAATCAACCTTAAATCCTTTGAGGTGGCATATGGATAGCCAGGCGTCGGAGTATAAACCCCCGACCTGCCGCACTGATCGACCCGGGTTCGCAAATTCGGTTCCCGGTGTGTTGCCGGTTATTTAAGTCCCACGTCCTGGGCCTTCCACCAGCTACAGAACTCGTCGAGGGCCGCCCACAGGCTGACCTTGGGCTGGTAGTCGAGATAATGCCGTGCGCGGGTGATGTCGAGGGTGAAATCTTTGTTCATCACCTGCATGCCCAGCCGTGACAAAGACGGTTCCGGGCGCCCTGGCCAGATGGCACAGAAAGCTTCATTGAGCGCCGCAACGCTGTAAGACAAGCCGTAGGACCGATAACGGGTGACCTGAGGCATGTCCATCTGTCGCATCACGTAGTTCACCACATCCCACACCGGCACCGGGGCACCGTTGCTGATGTTGTAGACCTTGCCCAACGCCGAGCCCGTCGCCAGCAAACTGCTGAGCAGGGCTTCATTGAGGTTGTGCACGCTGGTGAAATCGACCTTGTTCAGGCCATCGCCGACAATCGCCAGGCGGTTCTTGCGCTGCATCTTCAACAGGCGCGGGAAGATGCTCATGTCGCCGGCCCCCGTGACAAAGCGCGGGCGCAGGGCCAGCACTTCGAGGCCAAACTCCTGGGCGCCAAACACCTTTTGCTCCGCCAGGTATTTGGTGGCTGCATACGGATGCTTGAAACGCTTGGGCACTTGTTCTTCGGTCAAGCCCAGGTGGTCACGGCCGTCGAAGTAGATCGACGGCGAAGACAGGTGCACCAGGCGCCCGACCCGCTGCTTGAGGCAGGCCTCCACCACGTTTTCGGTAACCAGCACATTGCCCTGGTGGAAGTCCTGATAACGCCCCCACAGCCCCACGGCCCCGGCGCAATGCACCACGGCCTCGACGTCGCGGCACAGCTCGCGCACCAGGTCCGGATCATTCAAATCACCCTGGATAAACTCGGCGCCGCGCCGTACCAGGTGCTCCACACCTTCGGCCCGCCGCCCGTTGACCCGCACGTCCAGGCCCTGCTCCAGGGCGAAACGCGCAAAGCGCCCGCCAATGAAGCCGCTTGCGCCGGTGACCAGAATTTTCATGACTTACTCCGCATTCTTTCGTTTTTCATCGCTGTTGCCTTGACGCTGGCCATCACGCCAACGGCACCAACCATTGCCCCGTTGTGTGTGCCAGATGATCCGTCAGCAGGCCCAGCAATTGTCCACCACTGCGCCAATGATGCCAGTACAGCGGCACATCGATCGGCTTATCTGGCAATAACTCCACCAACACGCCCTTTTCCAGCTGGTCGCGCACCTGCAGTTCGGGCACCAGGCCCCAGCCCAATCCGGCTTCCGTCAGGCGAATAAAACCTTCGGACGAGGGGCATAGATGGTGTTCGAAACCACCGTCGACGCCCAGGGACGCCAGGTAGCGATGCTGCAGGAAATCATCCGGGCCGAACACCAGCGCCGGCGTGCGGGCCAGTTGATCGGCCCGCACGCCCTCGGGAAAGTGCCGGGCGACAAACGCCGGGCTGGCCAGCGCCCGATACCGCATCGCGCCGAGCAACAGGCTGCGGGCACCGGCCACCGGGCGTTCGCTGGCGCAAATACAGGCTGCCACTTCGCCGGCGCGCATGCGCTTGAGGCCGACGGTCTGGTCTTCTACCACCAGGTCCAACAGCAAATGCTGCTCGGCGCAGAAGTCGCTCACCGCCTCGGCCCACCACGTGGCCAGGCTGTCGGCATTCAAGGCGATGCGCAGGCGCTCGGGCATGCCCTCTTCATCCAGCGCGGGCACCTGGCTTTGCAGGTCGCGCTCCAGCAATCGTACCTGTTGCACGTGGTTGAGCAGGCGGCGGCCGATCTCGGTGGGCGTCGGCGGCGTGGCACGTACCAGCACCGGCTGGCCGATCCGCGCCTCCAACAGCTTGATGCGCTGGGAGATCGCCGATTGGGAAATTCCCAATACCTGCGCGCCGCGCTCGAAGCCGGCCTGTTCCACCACCGCCGCCAGGGCGGAAAGCAATTTATAGTCGAACATCAGTTTTCCTAATGAGCGATCAGCAATATTGGTTTTTCTTATACAGCCTTGGACGGGAGAATAGCCAGCATCGCTTCTTCTTATTCAAGGACCTCCACATGGCTGGCGAAACCGCCCTGGCAACCCTGCTGCGCAGCATGAGCCCACAGCTCAATGACGGCGACTACGTGTTCTGCACCCTGGCCGACAGCCGAATCCCCGAAGGTTGCGAGGTGATCGGCAGCTTCCGCGAGCAGGAAGGCCTGACGTTGATCGTCGAGCGCCAGCAGGCCGAGCGCGCCGGACTGGCCTTCGACTATGTGGCTGCGTGGATCACCCTCAACGTCCATTCGGCCCTGGAAGCGGTCGGCCTGACCGCCGCGTTCGCCACGGCCCTGGGCCAGGCCGGGATCAGTTGCAACGTGATTGCCGGCTACTACCACGATCACCTGTTTGTCGGCCGCGCCGATGCCGAGCGCGCCATGACGGTGTTGCGGCAATTGGCGGCGGGCGCGGAGTAAATCCTATGTGGCAAAGCTATATGAACGGCCTGTTGGTGGCCTTTGGTTTGATCATGGCGATCGGCACCCAGAACGCGTTTGTGCTGGCGCAGAGCCTGCGGCGCGAACATCACCTGCCGGTGGCGGCACTGTGCGTGGTGTGCGACGCGATCCTGGTGGCCGCCGGCGTATTCGGCCTGGCCACCGTGCTGGCGCATAACCCGGTATTGCTGGCGATTGCCCGCTGGGGTGGCGCGGCGTTCCTGCTTTGGTACGGTACCCTCGCCCTGCGCCGGGCCTGCTCGAAGCAGAGCCTGGGCGAGGGCGAGAACCTCAAGGTACGCTCGTTGAAGGCGGTGATGCTCAGCGCCTTGGCAGTGACGTTGCTCAACCCCCACGTGTACCTGGACACCGTCTTGTTGATCGGCTCCCTCGGCGCCCAGCAAACCGAACCGGGCGCCTACGTGGCCGGGGCCGCCAGCGCTTCATTCCTGTGGTTCATGACCCTGGCCCTGGGCGCCGCATGGCTGGCACCGTGGCTGGCGCGCCCCGCCACCTGGCGGATTCTGGACCTGCTGGTAGCCGCCATGATGTTCAGCGTGGCCTATCAATTAATCAGCGCAGCGTAGATATTCCAAAACGCTCTGGAACCTCTATCCCACACAGTTGTTGCGTGGTTTTGCCGCACCCCCGGTGCTATGATCCAGCCCCTGCGCCGCAAAGAGTACAAACTCCCCGGCGCTTGTTTGGCCGCCCGTGATCGGCCTTGCGCTCACCGCAACTGACCTGATTAGGAGAATCATCATGGCTTTCGAATTGCCGCCGCTGCCCTACGCACACGATGCCCTGCAGCCGCACATTTCCAAGGAAACCTTGGAATACCACCACGACAAGCACCACAACACCTATGTCGTGAACCTGAACAACCTGGTGCCTGGCACCGAGTTCGAAGGCAAGACCCTGGAAGAAATCGTCAAGTCTTCTTCGGGCGGCATCTTCAACAACGCCGCTCAGGTCTGGAACCACACTTTCTACTGGAACTGCCTGGCGCCAAACGCTGGCGGCCAACCTACCGGCGCACTGGCTGAGGCGATCAACGCTGCCTTCGGTTCGTTCGACAAGTTCAAGGAAGAGTTCACCAAGACTTCCGTCGGCACCTTCGGTTCCGGTTGGGGCTGGCTGGTGAAAAAGGCTGACGGTTCCCTGGCCCTGGCCAGCACCATCGGCGCCGGCAACCCGCTGACCAGCGGCGACACCCCGCTGCTGACCTGCGACGTCTGGGAACACGCTTACTACATCGACTACCGCAACGTGCGTCCAAAGTATGTGGAAGCGTTCTGGAACCTGGTCAACTGGAAGTTCGTGGCTGAGCAGTTCGAAGGCAAGACCTTCACCGCTTAAGTACCGCTTGCAGTAGAAAGAGCCCGGCGATTGCCGGGCTTTTTTGTGGGCGATTACAAATGGAAAAATGCCAGGAAAACGCTGGAACTCATCAAAAGGATTTCGCCACGCAGCATGTAAGAGGAATGTCCCTCTGATTGACTGCAGGAGAACTTGATATGGATCTAGCATCTTTGATCGGCATGGCCCCTCAAGCACTTAACGTGTTCGATAACGTGACAGATAAGGGCCTGGACGTCCTGGACAAAAGCCTGGGCATCCTTGATAAGACCGTGGACATAGCTCGACAGGCCTTGGGGCAAATCGACCCTCAGGCGCAAGACCAGCCACAACCGCCGAAAATTTCGTTTACCTGATGGGCGCTGACGCTCGACGGTTTGTTTCGCTGGCCTGAAAAACCCGCGCTCGTCCTGAAAAGACAGTACAAGAAGTCGGCACGTACGATCCGCCGACTTCACTCCATGCCAGGCCTGCCTTTCCATTCCCCCTCCCAACGTCTTACCCCCGGACGCGCTCATCTAAACTGCAAAACCTGCCCTGGCCGCAATGTCCCTTTGACTGCCCTCACGGGATTGCCAATACTCATGGCATATTGAGGCTACCCGCATGGAACAAGGAATAACCCTTTGAAGCTGGAACTCAAAAACAGCTTGTCGGTGAAGTTGCTACGGGTGGTACTGCTTTCGGCATTGGCCGTGGGCGTGGTACTGAGCGCGGCGCAGATCGTCTTTGATGCGTACAAGACGCGCCAGGCCGTGGCCGGTGATGCCCAGCGCATCCTCGACATGTTTCGCGACCCGTCCACCCAGGCCGTCTACAGCCTGGACCGGGAGATGGGCATGCAGGTCATCGAAGGCCTGTTCCAGGATGATGCCGTGCGCATGGCCTCCATCGGCCACCCCAACGAAACCATGCTCGCGGAAAAAACCCGCGACCTGCAACAATCCCCGAGCCGCTGGCTGACCGACCTGATCCTGGGCCAGGAACGCACGTTCACCACACCGCTGGTGGGGCGCGGGCCTTACAGCGAGTACTACGGTGACCTCAGCATCACCCTCGACACCGCCACCTATGGCAAAGGGTTTCTCGTCAGTTCGGTGATCATTTTCATCTCCGGGGTGCTGCGGGCGCTGGCCATGGGGCTGGTGTTGTACCTGGTCTATCACTGGCTGCTGACCAAGCCGCTCTCGCGTATCATCGAGCACCTGAGTTCGATCAACCCCGACCGCCCCAGCGAGCACAAGATCCCGCAGCTCAAGGGCCACGAGAAAAACGAGCTGGGGCTCTGGATCAACACCGCCAACCAGTTGCTCGAATCCATCGAGCGCAATACGCACTTGCGCCATGAGGCGGAAAACAGCCTGCTGCGCATGGCCCAGTACGACTTCCTGACCGGCCTGCCGAACCGCCAGAAACTGCAGGAGCAACTGGACAAGATCCTGATCGACGCCGGCCGCCGGCAACGTCGGGTCGCGGTGTTGTGCGTGGGGCTGGATGACTTCAAAAGCGTCAACGAGCAGTTCACCTACCAGGCCGGCGACCAGTTGCTGCTGGCCCTGGCCGACCGCCTGCGCGCCCACAGCGGCCGCCTCGGCGCCCTCGCCCGCCTCGGCGGCGACCAGTTCGCCCTGGTGCAGGCCGATATCGAGCAGCCCTACGAAGCCGCCGAATTGGCACAAAGCATCCTCGACGACCTGGAAGCCGAATTCGCCCTCGATCATGAGCAGATCCGCCTGCGTGCCACCATCGGCATCACCCTGTTCCCGGAAGACGGCGACAGCACCGAGAAGCTGCTGCAAAAAGCCGAACAGACCATGACCCTGGCCAAGAGCCGCTCGCGCAACCGCTACCAGTTCTATATCGCCAGCGTCGACAGCGAAATGCGCCGCCGCCGCGAGCTGGAAAAGGATCTGCGCGACGCCTTGAGCCGCGAGCAGTTTCACCTGGTGTACCAGCCGCAGATCAGCTATCTCGACCACCGTGTGGTGGGTGTCGAAGCGTTGATCCGCTGGCAGCACCCGGAGCACGGCCTGGTGCCGCCCGACCTGTTTATCCCCCTGGCCGAACAGAACGGCACCATCATTGCCATCGGCGAATGGGTACTGGACCAGGCCTGCCGGCAACTGCGGGAATGGCATGACCTGGGCTTCACCGAGCTGCGCATGGCGGTCAACCTGTCGACCGTGCAGTTGCACCACGCCGAGCTGCCACGGGTGGTCAACAACCTGCTGCAAATCTACCGCTTGCCGCCGCGTAGCCTGGAGCTGGAAGTCACCGAGACCGGCCTGATGGAAGACATCAGCACCGCCGCCCAGCACCTGCTGAGCCTGCGCCGCTCCGGGGCACTGATTGCGATTGATGACTTCGGCACCGGCTATTCGTCCCTGAGCTATCTGAAAAGCCTGCCGCTGGACAAGATCAAGATCGACAAGAGCTTCGTCCAGGACCTGCTGGATGACGACGACGATGCGACCATCGTGCGGGCGATCATCCAGCTCGGCAAAAGCCTTGGCATGCAGGTGATCGCCGAGGGTGTGGAGACCGCCGAACAGGAGGCCTACATCATCTCCGAGGGTTGCCACGAGGGTCAGGGCTACCACTACAGCAAACCCTTGCCGGCACGGGAGTTGGTGGCCTACTTGAAACAGGCCCAGCGCAATAACGCCGCCATCCTCTGAAGCGATGCCGGCCATCGGGGCCACGCGCGCCGATGGCCGGCAAATCGATACTAAATATTTCCTGCTTATAACGCTTTACACAAAATGCAAATCTTTCGCATTATGTCGCAGTTTTGCGCGCCCCCCGCGTGCCCCATCAACAACCGAAGCAGGATGTTCGCCATGATTCGTATGCCCCTGGCCACCGCCAGCCTTCTCGCCATTGCCATTTCGCTCGCCGGTTGCGGTGAAGGCAAAGACAAGGCCGCCGCGCCTCAAGCCCCGGCCGCCGCCAGCACCACCGCCCCGGCGGCTGCCCCGGCAGGCCAGGTAGACGAGGCCGCCGCCAAGGCCGTGGTCGCGCATTACGCTGACATGGTGTTCGCGGTGTACAGCGATGCCGAGTCCACCGCGAAAACCCTGCAAACCGCGATCGACACTTTCCTTGCCAACCCGAACGACGACACCCTGAAAGCGGCCCGTACCGCCTGGATCGCCTCGCGCGTGCCGTACCTGCAGAGTGAAGTGTTCCGCTTCGGCAACACCATCATTGACGACTGGGAAGGCCAGGTGAACGCCTGGCCCCTGGACGAAGGCCTGATCGACTACGTCGACAAGACCTACGAACACGCCCTGGGCAACCCTGGCGCCACCGCCAACATCATCGCCAACAACGAGATCCAGGTCGGCGAAGACAAGGTCGATGTCAAAGACATCACCCCGGAAAAACTCGCCAGCCTGAATGAGCTGGGCGGTTCCGAAGCCAACGTAGCCACCGGCTACCACGCAATTGAATTCCTGCTCTGGGGCCAGGACCTGAACGGCACCGGCCCGGGCGCCGGCAACCGTCCAGCGTCGGACTACATGACCGGTGATGGCGCCACTGGCGGCCACAACGAGCGCCGCCGCACCTACCTGCGCGCCGTGACTCAACTGTTGGTCAGCGACCTGGAAGAAATGGTCGGCAACTGGAAGCCCAACGTCGAAGACAACTACCGCGCCACGCTGGAAGCAGAACCTGCGACCGATGGCCTGCGCAAGATGCTGTTCGGCATGGGTAGCCTGTCCCTGGGCGAGCTGGCCGGTGAGCGCATGAAGGTTTCCCTGGAAGCCAACTCGCCGGAAGACGAACAGGACTGCTTCAGCGACAACACCCACAACTCGCACTTCTACGACGCCAAGGGTATTCGTAACGTTTACCTGGGTGAGTACACCCGCACCGACGGTACCAAGATGACCGGCGCCAGCCTGTCCTCCCTGGTGGCCAAGGCCGACCCGGCGGCCGATGAAGCGTTGAAGGCTGACCTGGCCTCCACCGAAGCGAAGATCCAGGTGATGGTGGACCACGCCAACAACGGCGAACACTACGACCAGTTGATTGCTGCCGGTAACGACAAAGGCAACCAGATCGTACGTGACGCCATCGCCGCATTGGTGAAGCAGACCGGTTCGATCGAACAGGCTGCTGGCAAGCTGGGCATCAGTGACTTGAACCCGGATAACGCTGATCACGAGTTCTGATCAGTGCCGCGTTGAATGAGGCGACCTTCGGGTCGCCTTTTTTGTGCCTGCCCTCCAAGCTCCATCAACCAGCACAAATCTCCTGTGGGAGCGGGCTTGCTCGCGAAAGCGGTGGGTCAGCCAATGCATCCGTTGACTGATACACCGCTTTCGCGAGCAAGCCCGCTCCCACACTTGATCTGCCACGTCTCCAACGCCCCCCGGTTTACTTGCCCTGCACCGCAGGTAGAATGGCGCCTTTCCTGTCACCCCGAGCGGACCTCATGGCGTTGCCGACCTTACGGATAATCGGTTTCATTATCGGCATCTTCCTGATCACCCTGGCGATCGCCATGGTCATCCCCATGGCGACCCTGGTGTTTTTTGAACGCACCAGCGACCTGCCGTCGTTCCTCTGGGCCAGCCTGATTACCTTTATCGCGGGCCTGGCACTGGTCATCCCCGGCCGCCCGGAACATGTGCACCTGCGCCCGCGGGACATGTACCTGCTCACCGTCTCCAGCTGGCTGGTGGTGTGCATCTTCGCCGCACTGCCGTTCCTGCTGACCCAGCACATCAGCTACACCGACTCGTTCTTCGAAAGCATGTCGGGCATCACCGCCACCGGTTCCACGGTGCTCAGCGGCCTGGACACCATGTCCCCGGGCATCCTCATCTGGCGCTCGCTGCTGCACTGGCTCGGCGGTATCGGCTTTATCGGCATGGCGGTGGCGATCCTGCCGCTGCTGCGCATCGGTGGCATGCGCCTGTTCCAGACCGAATCCTCCGACCGCTCGGAAAAGGTCATGCCCCGCTCACACATGGTGGCGCGCCTGATCGTGGCGGCGTACGTGGGCATCACCATCCTCGGCAGCCTGGCGTTCTGGTGGGCCGGGATGGGGCTGTTCGATGCGATCAACCATGCGATGTCGGCGATTTCCACCGGCGGGTTTTCCACTTCCGACGAATCCCTGGCCCACTGGAAACAGCCGGCGGTGCACTGGGTGGCCGTGGTGGTGATGATTCTCGGCAGTCTGCCGTTCACCCTCTATGTGGCCACGATGCGCGGCAACCGCCGGGCGCTGATCAAGGACCAGCAGGTGCAGGGCATGCTCGGTTTGCTGGTGGTGACCTGGCTGGTGCTCGGCACCTGGTATTGGTGGACCACCAATCTGCATTGGCTGGAGGCGCTGCGCCACGTGGCGGTAAACGTCACTTCGGTAGTCACTACCACAGGTTTTGCGCTGGGGGACTACAGCATCTGGGGCAATTTCTCGCTGATGCTGTTCTTCTACCTGGGCTTTGTGGGCGGTTGCTCCGGCTCCACGGCTGGCGGGATCAAGATCTTCCGTTTCCAGGTCGCCTACATCCTGCTCAAGGCCAACTTGAACCAGCTGATTCACCCACGGGCGGTGATCAAGCAGAAGTACAACGGTCATCGCCTCGATGAAGAAATCGTGCGTTCGATCCTGACCTTTTCGTTTTTCTTCGCCATCACCATCTGCGCCATCGCCCTGGCCCTGTCGTTGCTGGGCCTGGACTGGATGACCGCGCTGACCGGCGCCGCCAGTACCGTGTCCGGCGTGGGCCCGGGCCTGGGTGAAACCATCGGCCCGGCCGGTAACTTCTCCACCCTGCCGGACGCGGCCAAGTGGATCCTGTCATTCGGCATGCTGCTGGGCCGGCTGGAGATCATTACGGTGTTTGTGCTGTGCATTCCGGCGTTTTGGCGTCACTGACAGGCAGCTCATGCAACCGCGCCCGGTACTCGCCGGGCGTGGCATCGAACCAGCGGCGAAACGCACGAAAGAAGTTGCTCGGGTCGGCAAACCCCAACAGGTAGGCAATTTCCAGCAGGGTCATGCTCGGCTGCGCCAGGTATTGCTCGGCCAGTTCGCGGCGGGTGTCGTCGAGCAAGGTCTGGAAACTCGTGCCCTCCTCCTGCAAGCGGCGCTGCAAGGTGCGCTGGGACAGGTGCAACGTCTGCGCAACCACTTCACGCTTGGGCTCGCCCTGGGGCAGCAATCGGCATAGCACCTGCCGCGCCTTGTGGGTCACCCGGCTCTCGGAAAACCGCGCCAGGTACTCCCCGGCAAAACGATCGTGCAACAACGCCATCGCCTCGTTCGCCGTGGGCAACGGCGCTTCCATATCGGCCCGCTCGAAGATCAGCGCGTCATAGGGCGCGTTGAACACCAGCGGTGCATGGAAGGCTTGTTTGTAGGGCGCCAGGTCCGCTGGCTGATCGCCCTGCACCAGCACCTTGCGCGGTTGCAACGTGCGCCCGGTCAGCCAGCCGCATAACGCCAGGGCACTGGCCAGGGACGCTTCGGCACTTTGCCGGGTAGGCGGCAGGTGGTCGCCGTGCACCGTCAGAATCAGCGCATAACCTTCGGGTAACAGGCGGAAACTCAGGTCGGCACTTTCAGCAATGATTCGCTGGTAACGCACCAGCCGCATAAAACCTTCGGCCAGGGTATTGCTGGACATCAAGGCGTAGCCGGCCACATGAAACGATGCCGGGCGCACCACCTTGCCCATGTTCAAGCCAATCGCCGGGTTGCCCGACAGCTCGACCGCGCGCTGCCAGAGCCGGGTCATGGAGTCCTGGGGGAAGCGTGCATCCGGGTCATTCAGCGCGGCGTAATCCAGGCCAAGCTGCTTGAACAAGGCACGGCAATCCAGGCCGTCCATTTCCAGCGCCTTGACTATCCCCATCGCCCAGCTTGCAGAAGTCGTTCGTTCGCTCATGGCGTTTTCTTAACAAGGAAGGCTGAAACGACAGCCAGGAATCCGAAGGATACTAAAGTGGCATCTATTGTCACTGGCTGTTACCACTGATGACTCTAGACTCAAATAAGCTCCCCGCCGAACATCTGTCGGGCAGAACAATAACCAGAGGGCCGACCACTGTGGAAAATGCCAGGCAATTCAACAGCTTCGCCGATTTCTACCCGTATTACCTGAGCGAACACGGCAACAGTACGTGCCGTCGCCTGCACTTTATCGGCACCAGCCTCGTTATCTTCATTCTCGCGTTGGCGATCGGCAAAGGTGCGTGGCTACTGCTGCTGGCGCTGCCGGTGGCCGGCTACAGCTTTGCCTGGATCGGCCATTTCTTCTTTGAAAAGAATCGCCCGGCGACCTTCCAGCATCCGCTGTACAGCCTGTTGGGGGATTTCGTGATGTACCGCGACATGATTCTGGGCAAGGTGCCGTTCTAGCCCCACGCTTAAAGAATAATAAGAGAGGCTTTGATGAACCAGCAGGCCCGTTTCACCCATATGCAGGATGGTACCCAGGAAGACTGGGCGATCATCGCCAAGGATTTCAGTGCTTACGCACGGCAATTGCCAAGCCGGATCCTGGCGCATCTACGGCTGCTGGAGGGCGACTTCGGCGGCTTCCCGGTGGACCGCCTGACCCACTCGCTGCAAACCGCCAGCCGCGCCTGGCACGATGGCCGGGATGAAGAGTACGTGGTGTGCGCCCTGCTCCACGACATCGGCGACACCCTCGGTTCCTACAACCACCCGGACATCGCCGCCGCGATCCTCAAGCCGTTTGTGAGCGCCGAGAATCTGTGGATGGTGGAGAAGCACGGGATCTTCCAGGGCTACTACTTCTTCCACCACCTGGGGATGGACCGCCACCTGCGCGAGCAATTTGGCGACCACCCGCAGTACCGGCAAACCATCGAGTTCTGCGCGCAGTACGACGCGGCGGCGTTCGACCCGGCCTACGACACCCTGCCGCTGAGCTTCTTCGAGCCGATGCTGGCGCGGGTGTTTGCCCAGCCGAAGAACTCGCTCTACAAGGCGGCGATGGAACGCCAGGGTTAAACCGGCAGCAATGTGCCGCCGTGACCGGTTTGGGTGGCTGGCTCCGGATCTTTGACGATCTCCCGGGCCACCATCAGGATCACGATGGCCGCAATGATGTCGAAAATCGCCAGCACCACAAACAGCGGGCTGTAGCCGACCTTGGTCACCAGCACGCCGAACACCGCAGTAAACGCCGCAGCCCCGATAAACCCGCACATCTGCCCGCCACCGGTGGCGGTGGCCACGTCGTTCTTGCCGAATGAGTCCGAGGCGATGGAAAACAGCGCACCCGACAAGGTCTGGTGGGCGAAACCGCCGACACACAGCAGGGCAATCGCGGTGTAGGCACTGTCCACCAGGCCGATGCACGCCGGGCCGATCATGCACAGGCAACCGAACAGCATCACCAGCTTGCGCGAGGTGAACAGCGAGACCTTGAAGTAGCGGTGGAACAACGGGCTCAGGTAGCCACCCAGCACACAGCCAATGTCGGCGGCCAGGAACGGTAGCCAGGCGAACAGCGCCATTTCCTTGATGTTCATGTGCCGCTCGGTCATCAGGTACAACGGAATCCAGGCATTGAACGTCTGCCAGGCCGGCTCCGAGAGCATCCGCGCCGAGGCGATGGCGAAAAAGTTGCGGCTCTTGAGGATGCGCTTCCAGCTGGCTTTCTTCTGCACGCCTTCCTTGAGGTGGGTTTCCTGGCCGGCCTCGATGTACTCACGCTCGGCCTGGGCCAGCAGGCGCTGGTCACGCGGGTGCTTGTACAGCAGCAGCCACAGCCCGCTCCACACCAGGCCGATGCCGCCAACGATCAGGAATGCCAACTGCCAGCCGCTGTGCAAAATCGCCCAGACCACCAGTGGCGGCGCCAGCAACGCACCAAACGACGAACCAAAGTTGAACCAGCCGATGGCGACGGAGCGCTCCTTGGCCGGGAACCACTCGGTAATCGCCTTGACGCCGCCGGGGAAGCCCGCCGACTCCGTCAGCCCCAGTGCGCCACGGGCCACTGCCAGGCTCTGCCAACCGGTGGCGAATGCCGCCAGGGCACAGACTACCGACCAGGAGATGGCGAAGATGGCAAAGCCCATCTTGGTACCGATCGCATCGATCACATAACCGGCGATCGGCTGCATCAAGGCGTAGCACACCTGCCAGGCAACAACGATGTGGGAATACTGCTCAGTGGAGATGCTCAGGTCGGTCATCAGCGTGGGGGCTGCGACTGAGAGCGTGTTGCGGGCCAGGTAGTTAATAATCAGGCCGACCGTCATCAGCCCGACCATCCACCAACGGATGCCTTTGATTTTCATCGCTTCACCTTAATTATTTTTAGATTTGAGGCGTACGTTCTGCGACCGAGCGCATCCGTATTACGGGCGCTATAAAACTGTAACGTCATATGTCGTCATACAACTGTTAGCGTTATATTCAGTCCGCAGTACGATGTCAATCCGTGAAGGGTGATGTTGTACGATGACAATCGACACCCCTGTGGCGCCACGTCACTTGCGCGGCGGGATGAAGACGCGTTCATTTTCTGAGATAAAATCTTTCTGTCATTTACAGTGCTGTATCCTGCACAGGCTTTTTGAACGCGCGGAATCACCTGCGATTGATAAAACAGATCTTGCGAGGAGCGACGACGATGCACGAAATCCCTAATCTCCCCTTCCCAAGCCTGCACGAAACTGAGCAGCCAACCCCGCAACAGGCCGGTGCCACCAAGCCCGAGCCCAAAGAGGCAAAACCGGTCGACCGCAAGAGCGAAGACTGAGAGCCGTACCCAGACCGTGTGGAAAGCGTGACATTGCGCGCTTTCCACACCGCCTGAACACCGTGAGCCCCGCCATGACCGACACCCCCCCCGATACCGCCCTGCTCGACACTGCCTTGCACATGGTCGACGTATGGAACCGCCTCACCCCGGAAAAACAGGCCCTCCTGCTCAAGCGCTTCGGCACCCAGGAAAACGCCCTCGCCGCGTTGGTAACCACGCAACTGCTCAACCCCGCCGATCGCTAAAAGTTTGCTTTGCTGCCCCCGCACGCGCCCAGCATCGGTATCATAAGCAGCCTATCTTTTCCTGCTGCGACAGTGGACCTCTCCCCATGCCAGATACCCAGCGCCCCATGGCGGTCACGCTGCAAGTCGTTTCCATCGTTTTGTTCACCTTCATCGGCTACCTGAATATCGGCATTCCCCTGGCCGTGTTGCCTGGCTATGTGCACAGCGACCTGGGCTTTGGCGCCGTGATCGCGGGCCTTGTGATCAGCGTGCAATACCTGGCCACTCTGCTGAGCCGGCCCTATGCCGGACGCATCATCGATAATCGCGGCAGCAAGCGCGCCGTCATGTACGGCCTGGCCGGTTGCGGGTTGAGCGGCGTGTTCATGTTGCTCTCGGCGTGGCTGTCACACCTGCCGGCGCTGAGCCTCACCAGTCTGCTGATTGGCCGCCTGGTGCTGGGCAGCGCTGAAAGCCTGGTGGGCTCGGGTTCCATCGGCTGGGGCATTGGCCGGGTGGGCGCGGCGAATACCGCCAAGGTCATCTCCTGGAACGGCATCGCCAGCTACGGCGCCCTGGCCATCGGCGCACCGCTGGGGGTGTTGCTGGTCAGTCATTTCGGGCTGTGGAGCATGGGCGTCAGCATCATCCTGCTGGCGGTGCTGGGCCTGCTGCTGGCCTGGCCGAAAGTCGCCGCGCCGATCGTGGTGGGCGAGCGCCTGCCGTTCATGCATGTGCTGGGGCGCGTGTTGCCTCACGGCTGCGGGCTGGCGCTGGGCTCGATCGGGTTTGGCACCATCGCCACCTTCATCACCTTGTATTACGCGACCCAGCATTGGGATAACGCGGTGCTGTGCCTGAGCCTGTTCGGTGCCAGCTTTATCGGGGCGCGGTTGTTGTTCGGCAATTTGATCAACCGCATTGGCGGGTTTCGCGTAGCGATTGCCTGTTTGTCGGTGGAGACGCTGGGGCTGCTGCTGCTGTGGCTGGCGCCGGATCCTCATTTGGCGTTGGCGGGTGCGGCGTTGAGCGGGTTTGGCTTTTCCCTGGTGTTTCCGGCCTTGGGTGTGGAGGCGGTCAACCTGGTGCCCGCCTCGAGCCGGGGTGCGGCGGTGGGGGCGTATTCGCTGTTTATCGATTTGTCGTTGGGGATCACCGGGCCGTTGGCCGGGGCGATTGCGGCGGGGTTCGGGTTTGCCTCGATCTTCCTGTTTGCGGCGATCGCGGCGTTTGGCGGGTTGCTGTTGAGCCTGTATTTGTATCGGCAGGCGCCGAAGTATCGCGAAGAACGTCAGGCGAGTTAGAAGTCCACCTTGCCGCGGCCGGCCTTGATGCTGCCGCGTTTGGTCTTGGATTCGAGGCGGCGCTTCTTTGAGCCCAGGGTGGGTTTGGTGGGGCGGCGTTTCTTTTCGACCTTGGTGGCGCTGAGGATCAGTTCCACCAGGCGCTCGAGGGCGTCGGCGCGGTTTTGTTCCTGGGTGCGGTATTGCTGGGCCTTGAGGATCAGTACGCCTTCGCTGGTGATGCGGGTGTCGCGCAGGGCCAGCAGGCGTTCCTTGTAGAAGTCAGGCAGGGACGAGGCCGGGATGTCGAAACGCAGGTGCACGGCGCTGGAGACCTTGTTGACGTTTTGACCGCCAGCGCCCTGGGCGCGGATGGCTGTCAGTTCGATCTCGGCGTCGGGGAGGTGCACGTTGTTGGATATCACCAGCATTTTTTGATCGGGCCTTGGGGTGGAGGGGTAAGGATACGCCAATGTGTTGGGCTGCTGGGGGC
>NZ_JACARZ010000115.1:0-14457 GCF_013386315.1 Pseudomonas sp. P7779
GGCGGGCGAGGTGGTGGAGGTTAACTGTGCGCAGCTGCTGTACGCCTACAAGCGCGGAGTACACACGCCGTTCGTGGCCGACCTGAATTACCGCATCCGGTTCAGCGCCGGGGTCGCGACCCTGGAGCGCAAGGTGGTGCGGCTGATCAATTCCACCGACAGCCTGAGTGCACTCGGCTTTCTGTTGTAAGCACGATTCAAACAACGACACAAAACCAATGTGGGAGCGGGCTTGCTCGCGAATGCGGTGGATCAGTCACACATGTATTGACTGGCACTCCGCTTTCGCGAGCAAGCCCGCTCCCACATTTGGATCGGGTTTGCACTCCGCTACTCCACCGGGTCACTCACAGGCGTCGCAATAATCGCCTTCAACTCACTGGTCATCGGGAATTCCAGGTTCAAGCCTTTGGGCGGGATCGGCTGCTCAAACCAGCGCTGGTAAATCCCGTTGATCTCCCCCGAGCTGTACAGCCCGGCCAGGGTCTCATTGACCACCGCGAGAAACTGCGGGTCGTCCTTGCGCACCATGCAGCTGTAGATTTCCCGCGACTGTTCTTCCCCGACCACCACCCACTTGTGCGGGTCCCTGGCCTTGGCGCGCTCGCCGTAGAGCAACGCGTCATCCATGTAGAACGCCGCCGCCCGGCCGGATTGCAGCATCTGGAAGGCTTCGCCGTGGTCCTTGGCGCTGATCACCGACATGTTCAGTTTGTGATCGACGTTGTAGCTCTTGAGGAACCGCTCGTTGGTGGTACCGGCGGTGGTTACCACGTTCTTGCCTTGCAGGTCGGCGAAGCTTTTGATGCCGCTGTCGTTGGCGGTCAGCAACTGGCCCTTCACGTAGATAAACCCGTAGGAAAACGCCACCTGCTTCTGCCGCTCGGCGGTCACGCCGGTGGAACCGCATTCCAGGTCCACGGTGCCGTTTTGCACCAGGGCTATGCGGGTCTGGGAAGTCACCAGGTTGTACTTCACGCTGAGCTTCGGCACACCGGTTTTCTGCTGGATACGCTCGACGATCTTGTTCGCCAGCTCCACCGAATAGCCCATGGGCTTGCCGCTGTGATCCCCCACATAGGAAAACGGCACCGAGGCATCGCGGTAGCCGAGGGTGATGCTCCTGGCGTTGGCGATCTTGCTCAGCGTGCCTTCCAGGGGGGCTTCGGTTGCCTGGGTCTGGGCGCTCAATATCAGGGCCAGGAAGAGTATGGGGCTGCTGCGCAGCCCGACGGGGGACGAGCCCCCTCGCCACAGTTTTTGCATTGTTATTCTCCGTTTTTGTTTTAGTTATGGACGGCGCACGGCAATGACGCTGATTTCAACGAGCACATCCGGTCGCGCCAACTGCGCTTGCAACGTGGTACGCGTCGGTGCCTGCCCCGGCGATAGCCAGGCGGACCAGACTTCATTCATCGGCGCAAAACCCTCCTGGATATTGTTCAGGTAGATGGTCGCATTCAGCAGATGATCCTTGTCGCTGCCGGCCTCGGCCAGCAGCGCATCAATCCTGGCCAGCACCTGTTCGGTCTGGGTCTTCACATCGCGGCCTTCGCCCGGCACCTGGCCGGACAAAAACACCAGGTCCTGAAACACCACGGCGCCAGACAAGCGGCTGTTGCTGTTGATTCGGGTGATGGTCATCGAAATATCCTCAAGCGGCTCGGGGCGCGAAGCCCTGCATATCAATGGAAGTGGTGTGCCGGCCAATCAACTCGGCCAGTACCTGGCCGCTGCCGCAAGCCAGGGTAAACCCGAGGGCGCCGTGGCCGAGGTTAAGCCACAGGTTGCTGTAGGCGCTGGCACCAATCAACGGCACGCCGGTCGGCGTGGCCGGGCGCATACCGGCCCATTCGACCGCGTGCTGGTAGTCACCGGCCAGCGGGAACGTCTCAAGTGCCTGGCGCTTAATCAGCGCCAGGCGCTTGGGTTCCAGGCGGGTGTCGAAGCCGACAATATCCACCATCGCCGCCACCCGCAGTTGCTCACCGATGCGCGCGTAGACGATCTTGCGGTCGTAATCGGTGATGCTGATGTTCGGCGCCTGATGCTGCGCGCCAATCGGCACGCTCAGGCTGTAACCCTTGAGGGGATACAGCGGCAGTGACATACCCGGCAAGGCCAGCTCGGGGCTGCGGTGCCCGGCGGCCAGCACCAGGTGCTGCACCGGCAAGACTTCACTGCCCATTTCGATAGCCTGCACGGCGCCTGCGCTGTGACGAATCGTCGTCACCTTGCGCCCCAACAGGAACGTGCAGCGCCCCGACGCTTCAAGGCGCGCCGCCAGTTGCTGGCAGAACCCATGGCAGTCGCCGACCTCTTCATTGGGCGTATAGATGCCGCCGGAAAAACTGGCGCTGTCCAGGGTCGGTTCCAGCCGTGCGCAGTCCGCCGCCGAGAGCACTTGCTGTTGCAGCGGGTCGGTCACTTTATTCAAGGCGCGTTCATAGCTGTCGAGGCTGCGAAAGGTCACCAGCTTGCCGTTGCGCCGCCAGTGGAAACCGCCCAGTTGGTCTTCTTCACGCCAGCGTTGCAGGGTGCCCTGGCTCAAGGACGCCAGGCGCAGCAGGTGGGCCGCATTGCGCTGGTTCACCGAGCCACGGCAGGCGCCCAGGAACGAGGCCATCCAGCGCCACTGCGCCGGGTCCATGCGCGGGCGCAGCTTCAGCGGCGAGTCACCGCGCAGCATCCAGCCGATGGCTTGCAACGGTACGCCCTTGTCGGCCAACGGCGCGACATAGCGGTAGGACAGTTGCCCGCCGTTGGCGAAGCTGGTCTCGCTGCCCAGGGTTTCCCGGGCTTCGACCACCGTCACCTGCATGCCGGCACGCACCAGCGCGTAGGCACTCGCCAGGCCGATAACCCCGCCACCGATGATGCAAACCTGCTGAGCCATGTGCGTCCCTTAACCGTGCGATGTCAGGCTTGAAGGTTAGAGGCAGGTGACAGCGGCGGGACAATGAATAAAGATGGGTCACCCATAAACAAAGGTTATGGACTGCCCATGCGCTTGCGTCATATCGAAATCTTCCAGGCCATCCGCCAGACCGGTTCCATCAGCGCCGCCGCCCAGTTGCTGCATGTCTCGCAGCCGGCGGTGAGCAAGGTGCTGCAGCACGCCGAGTTGCAGTTGGGGTTCCCGCTGTTCCTGCGTATACGCGGCAAGCTGCAGCCAACCCCGGAAGCGCTGGCGCTGGAGCGCGAAGTCGACAAGGTGACCGAAAGCCTGCAAGGCGTGCGGCGCCTGGCGCAGAACCTGCGCCGCGAGCCGGGCCAGAGCCTGCGTATCGGCGCCACACCCGCGCTGGCCTTGTCGTTGCTGCCGCCGGCCATCCGCGAATGGACCCAACGCTACCCGGACATCGCCTGCGAGCTGTCCAGCGCCCACAGCCGCGAGCTGGTGCAAAACCTGTTGATGCGTGAGGTCGACGTGGCGCTGACCCTGCAACCGCCCGATCACCCAGGGCTGAACGCCCAGCCGTTGGCCCACGGCGTGCTGGTGGCGCTGGCGCCGCAGGGTTACTGGAAGGAAAACGAGCTAGGCAAACCGTTGCCGCTGATGGCCCTGGCGGGCGCGCCGTTGATTGGCCTGTCCAGCGCCGACCCGTTGTCGGCGAAGCTGGACAGCTACCTGGAAGCGGTCGACCCGCCGCCACGGGTCAGCATCGCGGTGCAGACCTATTCCCTGGCCAGGGCGATGGTCGAATCCGGCGCCGGGCTGGCGGTGATTGATCCGTTCACCGCCCTCGGCGCATCACCGGCCACTACTTGCATTCGCCCCCTTGCGCCGCCGCTGCCAATCACCTTGTACGCCCTGACCCGCGCCGACGAACCGCCGCCGCATATGCTGGCGAGCCTGCTGGAGATCTTCGGCAGCCGGGCCCAGGAGCAATTGGACCGGCTATAACACGTACCCCATGATCGCCACGAAATGCAGCAGGCTGCCGCCAATCACGAACAAATGCCAGATCCCGTGGGAGTGCCGCAGGCGGTCCTCCAGGGCAAAGAAAATAATGCCCACGGTGTACAGCACCCCGCCCGACGCCAGCCAGGCAAAACCCGTGGGGCCCAGCGCAGCAATCAGCGGCTTGACCGCCACCAGCACGATCCAGCCCATCACGGCGTAGATCACGATCGACAGGATCCGCGCCTCGGAGCGTGGCTTGATCTCCTGCAGGATGCCGATCACCGCCAGCCCCCACACAATCCCGAACAGCGTCCAGCCCCACGGCCCGCGCAGCGTCACTAGGCAAAACGGCGTGTAACTGCCTGCGATCAGCAGGTAGATCGAAAAGTGATCGACCTTCTGCATGATCGCTTTCTTGCGCCCGCGCACGCTGTGGTACACGGTCGACGCGCTGTACAGCACCAGCAACGTGAAACCGTAAATGGCCACGCTGACAATCTTCCAGGGGTTGCCGTCCATACTGGCCACCACCAACATCCATACCGCACCCACAAAAGCCGCAACCGCCCCGAGCAAGTGGCTCCAGGCGTTGAATCGTTCCCCGTGATACATGTGTCACTCACCTCGAATAACGGTTATCACCTCGACCATTCTGACGTCACCCATCCAACATCAGGTAACAACCTTTCTTCATTTGCCCAAATACACATGCCGATGGATGATTCGCTTCATCCTGTGGGAGCTGGCTTGCCGGCGATAGCGGTGTATCAGCAGCAGATGCATGTCTGACCCACCGCTATCGCAGGCAAGCCAGCTCCTACATAAAAGCCCCTCATCGGTAACGCCCATGCCCGACCTCGAACCTGCCCAGCCCCACCCGAGTCTGTGGCAATTGTTTTACAACTTCGCCATGGTCGGCCTGTTCGGCTTTGGCGGCGTGATGCCCTGGGCGCGGCAGATGATGGTCGACCGCAGGCAGTGGGTCAGCGAACAAGGCTTCAACGAGTTGCTCACCACCGGCCAATTCTTTCCCGGGCCGAATATCGCCAACGTCGGCATCATCTACGGTCGGCGCCTGCACGGTTTGCCGGGTGCGGTTGTGACCGTGGTCGGCTTGTATCTGTTCCCCTCGCTGATCACCGTGCTGGCCGGCTTCGCCTATGCCAAATGGTGGAGCCATGACGTGGTGCAGCAGATCTTCGGCGCGGTGATGCCGATCGCCACCGGGCTGATGCTCGGCACCACTCTGCGCCTGCTCAAGGCTATGCCGCGAACCCTGGCGAATTACAGCGCGTTCGTCCTGACCTTCGTGTTGATGGCGGTGCTGGTGCTGCCGTTGTGGATGGTCTTGCTGATCTGCATTCCCAGCTCGTTGGCCTTGAGCTTCATGGGCAAGCAGAAGGTGGCCGGCTGATGCAGAGCGTGCTGTTTCACCTGATGATCCAATGCGCGCTGTGGTCGCTGATGGCGATTGGCGGCAACACCGTGGCCCTGAGCGATATCCACCGCTACACCGTCACCGACATGAACTGGATCACCGACGCCCAGTTCGTCGCCTTCTTCGCCTTGTCCCAGGCCTTGCCGGGGCCCAATGGCATGTTCCTGGTATTTATCGGCCAGCAAGCCGCCGGGTTGCCCGGCGCCCTGGTGGCCCTGACCGCCAAGCTGGTGCCCTGCTCGGTACTCACCTACCTCGGCGCCGGCTGGCTGGAAAAACACAGCAAAACCCCGTGGGTGCAGCGGGTCAAAGGCAGCCTGCTGCCGATCTCCATCGGCCTGATCCTGGCCGCCAGCTACATCCTGATGAACAGCCTGGAAAACAACGCCACCAGCCTGGTACTGACCCTGGCCAGCGCCGCCGTGGTGTATTACACAAGGCTCAACGCGATCTGGCTGATCATCCTCGGCGTAGTGTTGGGCCTGTGCAGTGCATGGCTGGGAGTGAACTGGTTTTAGGGGCACAATCGACGGCATTCGAACAAGAGTCACGCCCATGCTGATCGACGAAGAATTCACCCTCAAGAAGCTGGAGATCTTCCTGGCGTTCATGCGCACCGGTAACCTGGCGCGGGCGGCGGCTGAATTGCAGACCAGCAACGTCAGCGTGCACCGGGCGATCCACTCCCTGGAAAACGCCCTGCGCTGCCCGCTGTTCAAGCACGAAGGGCGCAACCTCACGCCGCTGGAAAGCGCCTATGTGCTGGAAGAGCGTGCGCAGAAGCTGGTGCAGGATGTGGTGGACAGTGTGCGGGTGACCCGCGAGGCCGCCGGCTTTTCCGCCGAGCGCTTCAAGCTGGGCTCGCTGTATTCGCTGACGGTGAAGACCGTGCCGCAGTTGATCATGGGGCTGAAGATTCGCCGTAGCGAGCTGAATATCGACCTGATCCTCGGGTCGAATTTCGACCTGCTGTACAAGCTGAAGAACATGGAAGTCGATGCGATCCTGATCTCCCTCGACGAGCACGCCAACGATCCGGACTGCGAGCAGATCGCGCTGTTTTCCGACGACATCTTCCTCGCCACCCCGGCCGATTCACCCTTCGACCGCGAACAGGAAATCGACCTGGCGGACGTGCGCGACGCCACCTTCATCACCCTCACCCAAGGCTTCGCCACCCATCAGGATGGCAACCGCGTATTCAAGCAGGCAGGGTTCGAGCCGAAGGTGGCGATGCAGGTCAACGACATCTTCACCCTGCTGAGCATGGTCAGCTCGGGGGTGGGTTATGCGCTGCTGCCGGGGCGGATTGCGGCGGTGTATGAGAACCGGGTCAAGCTGATTCCCCTGCAACCGCGCTACCGTTTGCAGCAGCACATTGGCGTGGTGTTTCTGAAAGCCAAGGAGCGCGACCCGAACCTGCTCGCGCTGTTGGCGGAGTGCCGGATGTATGCGAACCGCCAAACCTGACAATGATCCCCTGTGGCGAGGGAGCTTGCTCCCGCTCGGCTGCGCAGCAGTCGTAAAATCAGCGCCCGCGTTGTTTCAGGAAGAATGCATTGGGACCGCTTCGCGCTCCAGCGGGAGCAAGCTCCCTCGCCACAAAAGCGGTCGACACATCTCGGGTCAGCCGACAATCCCGCGCACGATGAAGTACAGCACCGACGGCCCCAGCAAGCACCCAAGCCCGGTGTGAAAGGTGGCGGTCAGTGCGCCATACGGCACCAACCGCCGGTCCGTCGCCGCCAGGCCTGCCGTCACGCCGCTCACCGTACCGGCCAGGCCGCCAAACACCATCGCCGAGCGCGGGTTATCCAGGCCCATCCAGCGTGCCGCCATGGGCGTGCCCACCATCACCAGGATCGCCTTGATCAAGCCGGTCGCGATGGACAGCGCCACCACGTCCGAACTGGCGCCCAACGCCGCCCCGGTCACCGGCCCGACGATGTAAGTCACCGCGCCCGCGCCGATGGTGGTCATGCTGATCGCATCGCGATAACCAAACGCCCAGGCGATACTCGCGCCCACAATAAACGGCAGCACCGTGCCCAGCAGCAAGGCAATCGCACCAATCAAGCCGGCCTTGCGCGCCTCGGTGGCCTGTACTTCAAATGCCGTGGCCACGATGGCAAAGTCCCGCAGCATGGCACCGCCCATCAAGCCGATCCCGGAAAACAGCGCCACGTCCGCCAGGCCTTTCTGCCCGCCGGTCAAGGTGCCGCCCACCCAGGCCAGCACCAGCCCGATCACAATCGCGATGGCTGAGCCGTGGATGCGCCCGAAGGTCAGGCGCTTGGACAGCACCACCGAAATCCACATCACCACGCCAACAAATGCAAAGGCGGTGACCAAGCCGTTATTTGCCAGGCCTTTCTCGATGAGTTCCCACATATCAGCGACCTCCCGCGACAGGTGCAACCGCGATCAGCGGCTCTTCATCGGGCAACGGTTCGCCTTTGTGCGTACGGCTGATCAAAGCAATCGTGCAACCGCACACCACCACCGAACCAATCGCCGCCAGCACCGCCACCGGGCCGCCGTGCAGCGCGGTCACCACGTTCTGTTGCGCCGCCATCGCCACCACCACCGGGATGTACATGGCACCCCAGAAGCCGACACCCATCTCGCATTCCTTGGTCATGCCGCCGTGTTTGTGCATCCACAACCGTGCGCAGATCAGCAGGATCATCGCGATCCCCACCCCGCCCACGTTGGATTTGACTCCCAGCAACACGCCGAGCATGTCGCCCAGAATCACGCCGGCCAACATGCAGATCGCCAGCAACGCCACACCGTAAATAATCATGATGGTTGTCCTCAAAGTGCTTCATCGAAATTGTTGTTTTTGTGCTTCGAAAGCCTTGGGCGGCAATGCCGATCCGATAAAGATGAATACCGTACCTGTGGCGAGGGAGCTTGCTCCCTCGCCACAGGTCATTGGTGACCCGCTCTATCTCTTGACCGACCAGCATCAGCCTTGGTGGAGCTCTATCGGTGATGGTTTCCCTCCTCTCGCAGCAAGGCCTGCAAGGTATCCAGACGGGCGCCTTCGAAGGCGATGACGGTGCCTTGCTCGAATACCCGGCGCGCGAGGCCCGTGAGCACGGCGCCGGGCGGCAGTTCGAGATGCAGGCGCACGCCACGCTCATAGGCGCTTTGCACGGTGCCGCGCCAATCGACGATGCGGCACATGTTGAAAGCGAGGTCGTCGCGCAGGTGTTCGGTGTTGTGGATCGGCCGGGCGCGGGTGCTGCTCAGGTAGGTGATGCTCGGCGGTTTCAGTGTCACTTGGGCGAATGCTTCGGCCAGGGCCTCGGCGGGTTTTTCCAGCAGTACGCAATGAGACGGCACGCTGACGGCCAGGCGTTTGGCGACGCCGTTGCCGCGCACCAGATTGGCGACCGCCTTCATGGCCTCATCGCTGCCGGCGATGACCGTCTGGTTGTCGGCATTGATATTGGCCAGGTAAACCGGGGTTTGCGGGCTGTGGACCTGAGCAAGCAAGGCCTCGACGGTGGACAGGTCCGGGCCGATAAGGGCGGTCATGCCGTAGCCGTGGGGATACGCGTGTTGCATCAATTCGCCGCGCAGGCTGACGAGTTTCAACGCGTCGGCAAAGTCCAGCGAGCCGGCGATCACGGCGGCCGGATAGGCACCAATGGACAGGCCGGCGACGTAATCGGGGGTGTGTTCCAGCAAACGCGCACTGGCCACACCGGCAATCAACAGGCAGAGCTGCACGGCACGGGTCGAGGCCAGCGCTTCGGCAGAATCCAGGGTAAGCACATCCTCATTGAGGGCAGCACTGGCTTCGTCCAGCACCGCACGCGGCAATTGCTGGAGCATGCCGGGACGCTGGGCGCCCTGCCCCGGGAGTGCCAGGAGGCTGCTCATGCCACGGCCTGCCAAGGATCGAGCACCAGCTGCGCGCCGCTGGCGTTCTTCAGCAGCACGCGACGCGAACCACCGGCCCATTCACGCAACGCGACCGCGCCAAAAGGCGTTTGCAGTTGCAGGTCCACGGCGCACACCGCCGTATCCAGTATCGCCAGCAGGTCCTCTGCATCGCTGCGATCAAGGCGCTCGGGCGTGCGCAGAATCAAATCCAGATCGCTCTTGGTATGCAGCGCTTCGACACCGCTGGCCAACTCGAAACCCGCACTGCCGGTGACGCCCCAACTCTCTCCCGCCAGCACCGGTTGCAACTGAGCGAGGGCCTGCAACGCCGGCAAATCCCTTGGCGAGATCACACCGCGCAGGTCTTCCGGCACCACGCGCCGCTGCACCGCCGCCATCGGCATCACGGCGGCGAAGCGCTGCTCGCGCAAGCGCCCGCGTACCCCCACCGCTACCTCGCCCGGCGACGCGACGGCACGCCGCACCACCACCGGATGCCCAGCGGCCAATGCTTCCAGCACCCAGGCCGGCGCATCAGCGGGCGCATGCGCCGGGGTCATGCCCCAGAGCAAGTCGTGAGCGTTCACCATTGCTCCCGCAGCAGTTGGCGCACGTGGCTGGAGGCCGCGCGGTTAGTGGCGCCCAGGCGACCGCTCAGGTCCCGACCGCCGGCCTGCACATCCTTGATCGCCTGCACCAGGCAATCGCTGACCCGCGCCACATCTTCGGTGGTGGGCTGCTCGATCTGGCTGACCGACAAGGTCTCCCAGAGCAAGCCGAGGCTGGCATAGCTGTCGATGTCATAGGCCATCGGCGGCACGCTGGCGGCCAGGGTTTCCAGCTCTTCAACACTGCGCAGGGTTACCCGCGCCGCCGAAGCCTTGCCCATGGCATGCACCATCACGCCGGGGTCGCGCAGGGCAATCAGGCGGTTGGCCTGGTAACCATGGGCGAGGAAGGCGCCGGACATCGCCTTGCCCACCAGCAGCGCGATCACCGGGTGACCGGCCAGGCGGGCACGGGCGTAGCTGTCGGCAGCGGCGGCCAATGCCTGGTGAATGCCCAAGGCCTCTTCGCGACGACCGTAGGCCTGGCTCGGCACATCCACGATGGCAATCAGCGGACGCTTGTCGCCGGTATCGATCGCTTCATCAACCGCCTTGGCCAAACCCCAGCCTTCCAGCAAACCGACTTCACCGTTGCGAGCGCGAGGGAAGCGGTTTTGCGGGTCGGTGACCACCGCGATAAAGCGCACTAGCTGATCACCGAGCACACCGTCGGCAACTTTCAGCGAGTTCGGCAAACCGCTCACTGGCGCTGCGTCGCCGCTCAATGCGTTGAACCACTGCAAACCTCTCATAAGCGTTCTCCCTGATACAGATCGCGAACCGTCGCCGGGTCGATTTGCGGTTCGGCGTTCAGTGCGGCCAGGCGTTCCAGATAGTGATCAACCTGACGGCTGCGCTGGTTTTCCGGCAAGCCTTGTTGCAGCAGTTCAGTGATCTGCTGCTGAATCTGCACCACGTCGTCGGCCACATACCGGTCGGCCAAGCCACTGTTGAAACGCTGCTCACCGCCGGTCAGGCTCCAGATGAAGGGCCGGTCACGGGAGTCGTATTCTTCAAGGCCGGCTTCCTGCTCGATCACCTGCGGGCCGTTCAGGCCAAGGCGCGCCTCACGGGTCACCAGCAGATAACTGCACAAGCCTGCCGCGATGGACATGCCGCCAAAGCAACCGACGCTGCCCGCCACCACGCCGATCACCGGCTGGTACTGGCGCAGGTCGACAATCGCCGCATGGATATCGGCGATGGCAGCCAAGCCCAGGTTGGCTTCCTGCAAGCGCACGCCGCCGGTTTCCAGCAGCAGGATGGCGCGCGTCGGGATGCCGTTGCGGTTGTCTTCAGCAGCCAACTCCAGTGCACCGGCCATCTTCGCGCCGCCGACTTCACCGAGACTGCCGCCCTGGAAATTGCCTTCGATGGCCGCGATGACCACCGGCAAGCCGGCGATGCTGCCCTTGGCGATCACCACGCCGTCATCTGCCTGCGGCACCACGCCCTGGCGGCTCAGCCACGGCGACATGACGCGCTGGAACGGGTCGATCAGTTCGCGATAGCTGCCCGCGTCGAGCAAGGCCTTGGCTCGTTGCCGGGCGCCGAGTTCGACGAAGCTGTGTTTGTTCAGCAAGTCAGTCATGACCGATCTCCTCGAAGCCTTGCTCCAGGCGCAAGCGCACCACGCCGGGTGTGGCGCCGAAGTCGTGGATATCGATGTTCAATGCGGGGGGTGTCTGTTCCTGGAAGATCCGCTCGAACAGATGCTGCCAACGCAGCTGCGCACCGTTCACCGAGGTCTGCACCTGGATCGTCAGGGTGCCGGCGGTGCCCGGTTCCAGCAGCACTTCGAGGTCACCGGAGCCGACGCAACCCACCAGCGCGCGGCCCTTGGCGGGCTGCCCGGCGGGGAATTCAAAGGATAAGGTTTCCATCACAGCGCTCCGTCGAGGCGGTCGATAAACAGGCAGGCGGCCAACAGGTCGGCGGCGCCACCGGGGGAGGCATTCAGCGCCAGCAGTTGCTGGTCCAGCTCATGCAGTTGGCGGCGGCCGGCGAGGCTTGCGCTGCCGCCGGCGTCCAGTACGGCTTGGGCGCCCTGCTGCATGGCCTGCAAGCCTTCAGGGCCGGCGCGGTAGAGCACGCAGGTGTCGGCCAGGTCCATCATGATCGCCAGCAAGGCATCGAGGCGCGCGTTCTGTTCGCCGTGTTGCTGCAGGCGGCTTTTTTTCAGCTGTGGCAGGCCGCGCTGTAGCACTGACGGGAAGCCCAATTGCGCTTCTTCGCGAGCACCGCGTGCGCCGTAGCGTTGTGCGACCTGGGCGCCGTGGCTCAGCGGTTGCGGTGCGTAACGGTCGTTGAGCAAGGCCAGGCGGGCGGCGCGCAACGTCACCGCGCTGGCAGTGCAGGATTCGGGTTGCAGTGCGGCAGCGGCGACTAACAGGCCGAGCGCCCAGATCGCGCCGCGATGGGTATTTACGCCGCTGGTGGTGACGAGCATCGCCTGTTCACCTTCGCGACCGATGCGCCCGAGGGCTTCACGCAGGGGCAAACCGACTTCGCCAAATTCGACAGCGGCCTCGGCCATTTCCTTGAACGCCGGCCACAGCGACAGCGCCGAGGCGTGCATCAAGCCGAGGTGCAAATCGGTATGGGCGCCGTTGCCGCGACGGTCTACCAGGGCGGGTTTCGGCGACAGGTCCGCCTCATCGATCAACGCGTCGACGGCCATGTCGGCCAGGCGTTCGGCCAGTGTCAGGTCGTGCAGTTTGAGTGCGTGCATTTACCAGCTCCTGAACTTGGCGGGCGGGTTGTACAAGCCACCGGACCACTCCACCAGATCGGCCACGCTCTTGGCGGCCAGCAGCTCGCGGGTGGCATCGGTGCGGCGGATGCCGAGGTCTTCGGGCAGCGCAATCAAGCCTTCGCGACGCATGCGTGCGGTGTCCTTGGGGTTGTGGCGCAAGCCGATGGCGGTCACCCCGGCCACGGCGGCGATCATCGCCTGGCGCTCTTCCAGGGAACGGGCCTTGTACAGGTAGGCGATGCCTTCTTCGGTGAGCAGGTGCGTGACGTCGTCGCCGTAGATCATGATCGGCGCCAGGGGCATGCCGCTTTTGCGGGCGACTTCCACCGCGTCGAGGGTTTCGACAAAGGTGGGTTTGCCGCCTTCCTGGAAGGTCTCGACCATCTGCACCACGAGCTTTTTGCCGCGTTCGAGCAAGGCCTCGGGAGCGTCGTCGTGGCGCATGTCGAGCCAGGCGGGTGTGCCATGGCGGCGACCGCGCGGGTCGTGGCCCATGTTCGGCGCACCACCAAAACCGGCGAGGCGGCCACGGGTAACGGTGGAGGAATGCCCGTCGCCATCGACCTGCAAGGTGGCGCCGATAAACAGGTCCACCGCGTACTGGCCGGCCAGCTGGCAGAACATTCGGTTGGAGCGCAGCGAGCCGTCGCGACCCGTGAAGAACACATCCGGCCGGGCGGCGATGTAGTTCTCCATGCCCAGTTCGGTGCCGAAGCAATGCACGCTTTCGACCCAGCCGCTTTCGATGGCCGGGATCAGGGTTGGGTGCGGGTTGAGGGTCCAGTTGCGACAGATCTTGCCCTTCAGGCCCAGGGATTCACCGTAGGTCGGCAGGATCAATTCGATGGCGGCAGTGTTGAAACCGATGCCGTGGTTCAGCGATTGAACGTTGTGTTTTTCGTAGATGCCGCGGATCGCCATCATCGCCATCAACACATGCACGGGCTTGATGTGGCGTGGGTCGCGGGTGAACAGCGGTTCGATGTAGAAGGGCTTGTCAGCGACCACCACGAAATCGACCCAGCTCGCGGGGATGTCGACGCGCGGCAGGTCGGTGACGTCATCCACCAGTTGGTTGACCTGGACGATGACGATGCCATCGCTGAAGGCGGCCGGCTCGATCAGCGCGGGTGTGTCTTCGGTGCTCGGGCCGGTGTAGATATTGCCGGCGCGGTCGGCCATGAAGCCGGCCGACAGGACCACGTTGGGGATCAGGTCCACCACCAGCCGCGCGTAGAGTTCGATGTAGGTATGAATCGCGCCAATTTCCAGCAGGCCGTCTTCCAGCAATTGGCTGATGCGCAGGGACTGGGTGCCGGCGAAGGAGAAATCCAGCTTGCGGGCGATGCCCTTTTCAAACAGGTCCAGGTGCTCGGAGCGGCCGACGCTGGGCATGATCATGTGCAGGTCGTGGAGCTTGGCGGGGTCGGCCTTGGCCAGGGAGCGCGAGAGGAAATCGGCCTGCTTCTGGTTGTTGCCCTCCAGCACCACGCGGTCGCCGGGGAGGATCAGGGCTTCCAGGGCTTCGACAATGCGCTCGCTGGGGAGCACGGCGCCATCGGCGAAGGATCGCACCAATGCGAGGCGGCGCTGCTTCTCATCGCGCCGCCGCGTCCAGCGCGAGTCGGGGGAAGTTGTTGTTGTCATGGTCGCTCCACGGGATTTGCTGTCGTGGGCTGTACCTTAGGAGGGTATTGGGGGGGCATCAATCAAGCTGGGCGGTGAACCGTTACGATTGGAGTAATGGTTCATTAGCAAACGCTGAGGCTCGGGCTCAACACAGTTCAAATGTGGGAGCGGGCTTGCTCGCGAATGCGGTGGGTCAGTTGATAAATCGGGTACTGACACACCG
>NZ_JACARZ010000116.1:0-1241 GCF_013386315.1 Pseudomonas sp. P7779
TGATGCCGCTGGTGTACCCGGTCACCACTGAAGTGTTGCCGGCGCCGCTGTCCTACGAGCAAGTGATCAGCGATTTCTACGACACCGCCAGTGTCGACGTTGCGGCACACCTGGACGCGGGGCGCGATGTGGCGGTGATCTGTGAAGGCGACCCGTTCTTCTACGGCTCCTACATGTATTTGCACGACCGCCTGGCCGAGCGCTACGAAGCCCAGGTGATCCCGGGTGTGTGCTCGATGCTCGGTGGCGCCTCTGTACTGGGCGCACCGTTGGTGTATCGCAACCAGAGCCTGTCGGTGCTTTCCGGCGTGCTGCCCCATGACGAACTCAAGCGTCGCCTGGCGGATGCCGACGCGGCGGTGATCATGAAGCTGGGGCGCAACTTCACCAAGGTGCGTCAGGTACTGGAAGAATTGGGATTGGCGAGCCGGGCGTTGTACGTCGAGCGCGCGACCATGGCCAATCAGAAAATCGTCGCCCTGGATCAGGTCGATCCGACGTCCTCGCCGTATTTCTCGTTGATCATCGTTCCCGGTGAAAGGTGGCAAGGCTGATGACGGCTCCCGCGATTGTCATCCTGGGGCAGGGCAGCCTCGCCACGGCCCGCGCTATCCAGCAGGTGTATCCCGACGCACTGATCCACGGCCTGGCCGGGCGGGTCGAGGGCGCAGATCAGGCCTATAACGAATTCGGCGCCAGCGTGCGCCAGTTGTATCAACAGGGCACGCCGATCATCGCGCTGTGCGCCGCCGGGATTGTGATCCGCACCCTGGCGCCGCTGCTGCTGGAGAAGGGCGTCGAGCCTGCTGTGCTGGCGGTTGCCGAAGACGGCAGCGCGGTGGTGCCGTTGCTCGGTGGCCTCGGTGGTGTAAACGTGATGGCGCGGGAAATCGCCGCTGCCCTGGACGTTGCCGCCGCGATCACCACCAGTGGCGAGCTGCGTTTTGGTACCTGCCTGCTTAACCCGCCCCATGGTTATCAGCTGGGGGATCTGGAACTGGGCAAACGCTTTGTCTCGGATTTGCTGGCTGGCGAATCAGTACGCATTGAAGGCGCGGCGCCGTGGCTGGATCAGGCCAACTTGCCCCAGGATCAACAGGCGCGCCTGGCGATTCACGTCGGCAGTGCCGAGCGCACACCTGCGGCCAATGAGTTGCTGATTTATCCGAAGACGGTGCTGGTTACCTGCCAGCCGGGGCCGCAACTGGCCGGGCGAATTCGTGCGGCGTTGCAGGATGCCG
>NZ_JACARZ010000117.1:0-2593 GCF_013386315.1 Pseudomonas sp. P7779
GGAGAGGGTTCATGTCGGGCTCCGTGGGGCGGGGTGAGCTAAAAATTACGCTTGTAATATTTGTCGCCATATTATGGTCGAAATATAAAATAATCCAGCCCCGAGTCTTTGTTCCACTGGTGGGACGATCAGGGCCGGTTTTGCCGTCTAGCGCGGAATTGGTATCGGATTTAAGGTGTATCCATTACTGGAGACACATATGAAAAAGATCATCGGCATCTACACCAGCCCACGCGCCCATTGGGTCGGCGATGGCTTTCCGGTTCGCACGCTGTTTTCCTACGACACCATGGGCAAGCAGATCAGCCCGTTCCTGTTGCTGGATCACGCCGGTCCTGCGGCGTTCACCCCGACCGAGCAACGTCGTGGCGTGGGCCAGCATCCTCATCGCGGTTTTGAAACCGTGACCATCGTCTATAAGGGCGAAGTCGAGCACCGCGATTCCACCGGCGCCGGCGGCACCATCGGCCCGGGCGATGTGCAATGGATGACAGCCGCCAGGGGCATCATTCACGAGGAGTTTCACTCCGAGGCGTTCGCCCGCAGCGGCGGCGCCCTGGAAATGGTCCAGTTGTGGGTCAACCTGCCGGCCAGGGACAAAATGACCGATGCCGGTTACCAGACCATCCTCGATGGCGATATTCCGACGCTGCCCCTGGCCGACCACGCCGGCAGCCTGCGCTTGATCGCGGGCGAGTTCGACGGGGTCAAAGGCCCGGCTCGCACCTTCACACCGATCGACGTGTGGGACATGCGCCTCAAAGCCGGCCGCTCTGTGACGCTGGACCTGCACGCCGGGCGCAACACCGCGCTGGTGGTGTTGCGCGGCACGGTGCGGATCAACGGCACTGAAGTGGCGCGGGAAGGGCAGTTGGCACTGTTCGAGCGCGATGGCACGCAAATGCGCCTCGAGTCCAGCGACGACGCCATGGTGCTGTTGCTCAGCGGCGAGCCGATCGACGAACCTATCGTCGGCCACGGCCCGTTCGTGATGAACACCGAGCAGGAAATCCACCAGGCGTTTGCCGACTATCAGTCCGGGCAATTCGGGCAGATGCAGCGCTAGGGCGCTATACCCTCCAAAGGCATTTCATGCGATCTTCATGGCATTCGCCCTGGAGTCGCCTGAATGCCCTCATTTATCTCCGATCACCCGATGTTCTGTGCCTTGGCGCTGGTGCTGATCGATATTGCCGTATGGCGTTTGATCTCTGCCGATTTCGCCAATTGGAAGCTGGCGGCACGCCTGGTGATCTTTGCGGTGTTCAGCGCCGTGCTGTTCAACGAAGGCATGAACCCGATGCAGGTCGCGCCGTTCGGCGACAACGTGGCGCTGCATTTGGCGGCAACGGCGTTCCAGATCGGCTGGTGGCTGTTTGCGGCGCGCACCCTCACGGTATTGCTCGGCGCGGTGATGATGCAGCGGGTCGGCCACACCGGGCGGCTGTTGCAGGATCTGGTGGGCGCGGTGATCTTCCTGATCGCGATCATCGCCGCCATGGCCTACGTGCTCGACCTGCCGGTCAAGGGCGTGCTGGCCACTTCCGGCGCGGTGGCAATCATCGTCGGCCTGGCGTTGCAAAGCACCTTGAGCGACGTGTTTTCCGGCATCGTGCTCAATACCACCAAACCCTACCAACTGGATGACTGGATCTCCATCGACGGCACCGAAGGCCGGGTGATCGACATCGACTGGCGCGCCACCCAACTGCAAACCTCCCAGGGCAGCCTGGCGGTGGTGCCCAACTCGTTGGCGGCCAAGGCCAAGATCATCAACTTCTCACGTCCCGCAGATATGTTTGGCTTGGCGGTCAGCCTGCAAGTCAGCCCCCATGCGCGGCCCCAAACCGTGCTGGATGCGCTGGAGCGGGCGATGCAGGGGTGTCGGCCGTTGTTGGCCAAGCCGGCGCCCAGCGTGGCGTTCAAGACGTCGGCCAGTGGTGGCGTGGAGTATGAGATCAGCGGGTTTGTGCCGGCCATGGCGCTCAAGCGTGAGGTGCGCAATCAGCTTTATGATTTGGCGTTTCGGCATTTGCAGGCGGCGGGGGTGAGCTTGTTGTCGGCTGCCGAGAGTAATGCGCCGGTGACGGTTTCCCGGGCTCGGGCGTTGTTGGAGAGTTCGTCGATTTTCTCGACGTTGAGGCAGGAGGAGAAGGAGACATTCAGCCAGAACATGACGCTGCAGACCTTTCGCGCCGGGGAGATGATTTTGCCGGCGGGGGAGGTGAGTGATCACCTGTTTATCATCGAGTCCGGGGTGATTTCGGTGATGTTGACCAAGGCCGGGCACAAGTTTGAAGCCGGGCGGATGGGGCCTGGGGAGGTGATTGGTGAGGCCGGGATTCTTTCGGAGCAGGGTGTGCCTGCGGACTTTTCGGCGAAGACGTTTTGTACGTTGTATCGGATTGAGAAGGAGTATCTGAAGCCTTGTCTGGATGCTCGGCATGACATCAGTGAGGCTATGAAAAGTTTGTTGGATTTCCGCTTGCATGCGGCTCAGAGTTTGACGCAGGAGGCGCCTGTGGTGCCGGTTAAGAAGGGGTTTATGCAGTGGCTGCGGAGTCGGGCCTGAAGGTGTACATATCCGTTGCTG